>JAGQPC010000282.1 GCA_020426925.1 Planctomycetales bacterium
AAAGGACTAGTCATCCATTTGGGGGCTCCCGACTTTTGCCGCATGGAAGTCGACGATTTGACGTTGACGGCCGGACCAGGTGTTAAGTTGGGCCACGTAGTTTCAACCGCTGTGCGCGAAGGACTTGGTGGCATCGAATCGCTTGTTGGGATTCCGGGCACATTCTCTGGAGCGTTGAAAGGCAATGCCGACAGCAATGGCGTATCGCTTGGTCAGTGGACGCAGGAAGTCAGCATCATGAATCGCGACGGGGACGTTGAAGTTTGGGATCGGGAGCGTCTTCGATTTGCTTACCGCCAAAGTAATTTAGATGTACCCATCGTGCTGGAAGGGAAATTGCAGCTGGAGAAGCAGGACGTGAGCGAGCTTACTCGCCGTATGCAACTGCTGTGGATTATGAAGCGAAGCCACCAACCTGGTGGAGGCGAGCTGGGGCATTCCCGCATGTTCTTGGACGTGCAGGGCATGACAGCCGCCGAATTGATCGAGCAAGCTGGCTTGAGAGGCACCAGCATGGGGGCCGTCAGCCTCAGCGAGACCAACAGCAATTACGTGGTTGCTAGCCCTGGTGCTACCAGCCATGACGTAGTCGAATTGCTTAGACTCGTCGAAACAACGGTTCTGGATGAACTCGGGGTCGAGTTGACGCGCGAGCTACAAATTTGGTAGCTACCGCGTTATTCATTCGTCGATATTAGCCTAAGACGGGACGGCAAACGCTGAATCTCGTGATGAACTGCCGAGTTGCACACGGAGGTGCATCCGATGCCAAAAGACCAACGATGGGGACTGTATATCCTCAGCCGCTTGCTTGCGCCGTTCAGCAACAATGCATGGTTCCTGACGTCATCCGTCTTGATGCTAGCAGGCCTCACAGTCGGGTGCCTCTACCTGTGGCAAACGCACAAAGAAAAGATACTCAGCAAGCCCGAGTTCAAGCTGACGCAAGAGCGTCTTATCGTCACACACGCACCAAAATGGATCGCGTCTGATGTCGTTGCAGACACCATGGTTCGCGGGCGACTTCATGGGCTGAATGTTCTGGATGCCGACTTTAGCTTGCGAGTCGATCGAGCGTTTCGCGCCAACCCGTGGGTTCGTGATGTGCTGCTCGTAAATCCTAGCCAGGCGCTAGGACGTGGCGTTGTGGTCAATGTTGAATGGCGACGCCCGGTTGCGTTTGTCGTCGTCGACGCCAGAAAGTATGGGCAAGATTATCCCGAAGGTTTGCTGCCGATTGACAAGGATGGCGTCCTGCTTCCTCAGGAAATACCCGGCGATGAGGCCAATCAATATCCGAAGATCGGCGGTGTTGACTCTGAACCCGTACGGACCGGACACCCGTGGGGTGATCCGCGAGTTGTCGATGCGGCCAAGATCGCGATTTTGCTCGAAGACATGTGGCACGATCTGGGACTAAGGCGAATCGACGTTCCGTCAATTGAAGAATCAAAGTCGACAGAAGCGTTTTTTCAGTTGGTCCTTGCGTCTGGCGAATCGACCGTCTGGGGCAGTGCTCCCGGGAAGGAACGAGGACATGAATGTTCTGCTGCTGAGAAAGTGCTGCGACTAAGGCAAATCCTCAAAGGCACCGGAGAAAGCGTATCGCAAGCGGTTAGAGACGTTGACTTACGAGAAATTAGGTGGGCGTCACGAGGCAAAAACTAAACGTGATGCGTTCGACCTGAAAAAGAGTTTTTTGCACTACCGAGGGAGGCGAGTCGGTACGCTCTGTGCTTGGTCGCTGGTTGCAGCAGCGTTCTTGTTGCGAACTTCTTCTCGCACAACTGCCATGTCGCTGGGGGCCTCGATTCCAAGGCGTACTCCACCATTCGTCAAACGCACAACCGTGATCGTTACGTCGTCGCCAACCAAAATGCGTTCGCCGACTTTTCGACTGAGAACTAGCATGGCACTTCCATTTGCACTTTTTGCGTGACCCGAGCTGCCTGACGCACCAACAAACACCTGATAAGCTTTGAAAAAACTGGATACTTCGTCTGGACGATAACAATTCGGTATTGCGTTTGCAAGCGATTCCTGCTAACCAGGCCTCGGATTCGCGGAAAATCGTGCTGGAACGCACGTCGGCGAAAACGGTTTTTACAATTGCGTGAACTTAAACGCTCAAATCAGCAATAAGCGATGCGTTGATTAATGGTGGCAGTTGGTCCGCAGTTGAACACTCGCAAAACTAACGATACAATGCGGGGCTTGACTAAGTACTGGCCAATTGGATTTGGTCGTTAGAAGTCGGCGTTTAGTTTCGTCGGCATAAAGAGGTACGCCAAAAGGTTTGGCCATGAAAAAAGACATTCATCCAAAATACGTGGAAACCCAAGTGACGTGTGGCTGTGGGAACGCGTTCGTTACCCGAAGTACTCGTCCCGAGTTGAAAGTCGATATTTGCAGTGAGTGCCATCCGTTCTACACGGGCAAACTGAAATATGTCGATACTGCTGGGCGCATTGAAAAGTTCCAAAGCAAGTTTGGTGGCAGCTACGCGAGCCTGAAAACGAAAAAAGGCAAGTCTTAGCTTGCAGCTTCTATAATTCGATTTCTCTGTTGCCGGTAGTGCGAACCGTGTCGTACGTTCGTACTCCCTGTTAGTGACGGCGAAGTCGTTTTTTCTTGCGCGTCTGTTTGTGCGCATTCTCGTTTTTCTACGACCACTGATAGTGTTTGCCAAAGGAAAAGGCTAGTTGCAATGCGTGAAATGCTGGAGCAGAAGCTGAAGCGGTTTGAAAAGCTGGAAAAGCAAATGTCCGATCCGGAGGTGATCGGTGATTCAAACCGAATGGCTGCTGCCGCTCGCGAACACGGATCACTCGCAAAGCTTGCCGGCAAGTACCGGAAATTCAAGTCGCTCAGCCGGGAGATCGACGACGCTAAGGAAATGGCGGAAAGCGATGACCCTGAAATGAGCGAACTTGCTGAGGCCGAAATTCCAGGGCTGAAGCAGAAACGGGAAGCGGTTTGGCGAGATCTGCTCGACATGACGATCGGTGGCGACGATGCGAATCGATCTCGTTGCGTGATGGAAATACGCGCAGGTACAGGTGGTGAAGAGGCCGCGTTATTCGCTGGCAACCTGCTTGAAATGTACCAACGCCACGCTGAAGCAAAGGGCTGGAAAACCGAAATCATGAGCGCCAGCCCCACGGAGCTTGGTGGGTTCAAAGAGGTAAGCGTCGGCTTTGAGGGTGAAGGCGTCTACCGCGAACTGCAATATGAAAGCGGCGGCCACCGCGTGCAGAGAGTACCCGACACCGAAGCCAAGGGGCGAATTCACACATCGGCGGCAACGGTCGCTGTTCTGCCTGAGCCGGAAGATGTGGAAGTCGACTTGAAGCCCGACGACTATCGGCGTGACAACTATCGCTCCAGCGGTCCGGGGGGACAAAAGGTAAACAAAACCGATTCCGCAGTTCGATTGACGCACTTCGAAACTGGAATCGTCGTTGCGATTCAAGACGAAAAGAGTCAGCACAAAAATCTGGCAAAAGCGCTGCGGATTCTGAAATCCAGGATCTACGAACACAAGCAACAGGAAGAAGCCAAGAAACGGGCGGACACTCGAAAGTCGCTCGTTGGATCGGGCGATCGAAGTCAACGCATTCGAACTTACAATTTCCCAGAAAATCGAATTACCGATCACCGGATCAACTTCACGTTGTACAAGCTTGACCAAGTTATGATGGGAAACCTGCAGCCCGTAACTGATGCGTTGATTGATCACGATCGACAACAGTTGCGTGATTCAATGGGGCAACTAGACGACTAACCAGCTAACCGAGGACGCCCTATGTCCGATGCATGGACGATCCGCCGGTTGTTGGATTGGACGGCCGACTATCTGAAAACAAATGGCTCCGATACTCCGCGACTTGACGCGGAAGTACTGCTTGCTGACGTTCGAAATTGTCAGCGAATCATGCTATACACAGCGTACGACGAGGTCGCGAGCGACGAAGTTCGCAGCCGCTTTCGCGAACTTGTGCGACGCCGAGCTGAAGGCGCACCGGTCGCTTATCTGGTTGGACATCGCGAGTTCTTTTCGCTCGACTTCAGTGTCAACGAGCATGTTCTGGTACCGCGTCCGGAAACCGAATACGTTGTGACGACGTTGGTCGATTTGGCGAAGGAAAAAAATCAGGCGAACCTAAAGATTCTCGACATTGGAACTGGAAGTGGCGTGCTCGCCGTTTGTGCAGCGAAACACATTCCGACTGCGTCGATCGTCGCTGTCGACTTGTCCGCTAATGCCTTAGATGTCGCGCGAAAGAACGTCGACAAACATCAAGTGAAAGATAAAGTTGAACTTGTACAAAGCGATCTTTTCGAATGCCTTCCAGCTAACGCGAAATTCGATTTCATTGTCAGCAATCCTCCCTACATCGCGGTGGCTGATCCATCGGTCGACGCAAACGTTGCCAAACATGAGCCAGCAGTCGCACTGTTCGCCGGCGAAGATGGACTCGACGTCATTCGACGCATTATTGAAGCCGCTCCTGAATACTTGGTTGCGGGAGGAAGCTTAATCATGGAAATCGGCGATTCGCAGTACGATTCGGTGGCGGCTCTCATCCATGAAACAGGACATTTTGCCGAACCGTCAACGGTGAAAGATCAGGCGGAAATAGCACGCGTAATCGTTACACGACGACTGTAGATCACGACACGCGTGAACGCATAATCGTCTGTTCGCGATACAGTCGAAATAATCGAACCTTTCACGAACCTATGTGCTATGTACGTATATTGCACTGACTTTAACTGTGGCATTGCTCGGTGGCAATGCTCGCCAGCGAAACATCATGCACGCTTGCATCGAGAGAGGTAGCAAACCATGGCTACGTATTTAGTGACCGGTGGAGCCGGTTTCATCGGATCGCACATTGCAGAATCTTTGGTCAAGCGAGGCGACGCTGTGCGCGTTCTTGACAATTTCAGCACTGGATTCGAGGCCAACGTGGAATCAATGGATGTTGAAGTTTTTCGAGGCGACGTCACCGATGCGCAGCTGGTCGCGCAAGCGGTTGAAGGCGTCGATTGCGTCTTTCATCAAGCCGCGTTGGCGTCTGTTCCACGCAGCGTCACGGCGCCGCTGGATACAAACCACGCATGCGTGACCGGAACGCTAACCGTGCTGGACCAAGCTCGCCGAGCCGGTGTGCGTCGAGTCGTCTATGCGGCAAGCAGCAGCGCGTACGGAGACCAACCTTACAGTTCCAAACGTGAAAACGACTTACCCGCCCCGTTGTCGCCATACGCTGTCGCCAAACTAGCTGGCGAACACTATTGCCAAGCTTTCTATCACACCTATGGGTTGGAAACTGTCGCCATCCGCTACTTCAATGTGTTTGGCCCTCGGCAAGATCCAGCCAGTCCTTACTCGGCTGTCATTCCGCTGTTTATCACGGCATTGCTGTCGGGCAAGCAGCCCGTCGTATACGGAGACGGAAGCCAGACTCGCGATTTCACGTTCGTTGAAAACGTCGTGCACGGAAACTTGCTTGCAGCGGACGCTAAGGACGCACCAGGACACACGATTAATGTCGCAAACGGAAGAACGACGAGTCTGCTGCGACTGATCGAATTGCTGAACGAATATCTTGGCACCAGCGTCGAGCCAATGTTCGAACCGTCTCGCGTCGGCGACGTCAAGGACAGCCTGGCCGACATCACGAAAGCTCAAAAGATTCTCCGCTACGAACCACCTGTTAGTTTCGAGGACGGCTTGAAGCGATCGATCGAGTACTATCAATCGATCGCGGTCGTCAGCTAACCCAACTTCTACGGTAGCGGCAATGCCGGGCATCGACTACGCTCGCCACATTGGAAAACGGCGAGTGAGGATGATATGCAATCGGTTTTGATAAGCATTGCGACCTACAACGAGATTGAAAATCTGCCGCGACTGATCGACGCCATCTTTGAACACGTTCCTGACTCGCATGTACTCGTAATCGACGACGGTTCACCAGACGGAACCGGCGATTGGTGCGACAATCGAGCCGCAACCGACACACGCTTCCGCTGCATCCATCGACCGGGAAAACTGGGGCTCGGAACAGCGACCATTCTGGGCCTGCAGACCGCTTGCGACGAAGGCTACGACTTCGTCATTAATATGGACGCAGATTTCAGCCATCATCCGAAGTATTTGCCCGACCTGATTGCCGGCATGGATCGCGACGGACAAGTCGACGTGATGATCGGGACTCGCTATCGACCTGGCGGCGGCGTGGAAGGATGGCCACTGAGCCGCAAACTGATGAGTCGTATGGTGAACGCATACGCTCGAATTTGTTTGGGATTGCGAGTCAGTGACTGCAGCGGTTCGTTTCGGTGCTACCGAACGAACATGCTCAGGAAAATCGGTTTTGACCAGATCGAATCGACAGGCTATTCATTCTTCGAAGAAGTGCTCTGGCATCTCCGCCGCGCCGGCGCAACTTTCGGCGAACTTCCGATCGTCTTCGTAAACCGCGAGCTTGGCCAATCGAAGATCTCAATCAAAGAGGCCGTGAAGGCCGTCACATTAATCGGGCGGTTAGCAGCACGAAGTTGGTTTTCGTAATCTCGCAATCAGCCAATCTGCATGTCAATCCGATGGTTTGGCCAGGCAGTCAATCGTCCGATTTATCCGCTCTGATTGGGTAGCCAGTCGACCGGTGATGATGCGTCAGTCCAGACGCGGACGTTTGGTATTGGCGTTACCCACTTCCCTCCCCAGTCCCTGATGTATTGCGTCTGGCCGATGATCTCTTTTGACAGATTCCACGGCAGGATGAACAGGAAATCAGGTTTTGCTTCGCGTATCTGGTCTGGGTGCAGGATTGGAATGTGAGTGCCAGGCGTGTAGGTACCGTACTTTGACGGGTTGAGATCCACGGTGAAATCCAGAAAGTCCTGGCGAATTCCACAGTAGTTGAGGAGTGTGTTGCCCTTTCCAGGGGCTCCATAGCCCACGACTTTTTTGCCGTGTTCTCGGGCTGAGATCAAAAACGCAAGAATGCTGCGTTTCGTCTGCTGTACCCGTTCGGAAAAAGCTTCGTACCTCGCAAGTCGTGTCAGTCCGAACTCTTCCTCTCCTTTCAGGATTTGTGTAGGAGCGTCGCTGGTCTGTCT
This sequence comes from Planctomycetales bacterium, assembly GCA_020426925.1. Taxonomy (GTDB): domain Bacteria; phylum Planctomycetota; class Planctomycetia; order Pirellulales; family Pirellulaceae; genus JAGQPC01. The sequence goes on from JAGQPC010000282.1 coordinate 7,135, forward strand.
TGTGCTGTCGGCATGAGCCGCGTAGATCCGCAAGGATCCACCGTGAGTGCTGAGCTCATCCACATGGATGATTTTCATCTCATGATGTTCAAACAGTTGCTTGACAAAGGCCAAGGACAGGTATGAAAAGTGCTCGTGATAGATAGTATCGAACTGATTTTTGTCGATCAGCTGAAGTAAGTGCGGAAACTCCATGGTGATCAGGCCGTCATCAGCGAGCAGTATTTTCATACCGCCGACGAAGTCGTTAATATCGGGCACATGTGCCAGCACATTATTGCCGACGATAAGGTTCGCTTTCCGAAAGTTTTCTACGAGCCAGTGCGCCGTTTCCCTGCCGAAAAATCGATTGATGCTCGGGATGCCTTTCTTCTCCGCAGCCTTTGATGCTTCTACCGCCGGTTCGATACCGAGCACCTCGTATCCGCGGTTCTTGAAGTGCTGGAGCAGGTAACCATCGTTGCTGGCGAGTTCGACAATCAGCGAGTCCTTCGACAAGCCGTAGTCACTGAGAATCAGTTCGCAATACCGTTCGGCATGTTGCACCCAACTTTCAGAAAACGACGAGAAGTAGGGGTAGTCAGCAGAAAAAATTTCGCTGGGCGCGACGAATTCTTCGAGTTGAACGAGCCAGCAGTGCTCACATACATAGGTATGCAATGGAAAGAATCTTTCCATTGCGTTCAGTTGATCTGGTTTGATCTGCGTCTGGCACAGAGGCGACATGCCGAGGTCGACGAAAGTTGTGTTCAGTTCGTTTTGGCAGAATCGACAGAGAGGGGTTGTGGTCACGTGTATGTCCGATTAACGAGTTTGTGGTCAGCCGCTCGGCTCCTGTTTAAGGATGATTCGAACGTCCTCGAACCTCCGGTTACGGAAAGCGGATGTCTAATATTTAGGGTAATTGAGCGACCGTCTGGCGCATACGGAGCAGCTGGCAGATTGTTGGTTTGTGCTTCACACGACTAAGTCACTTCAAGACATTGCCAGTTTTTCTACAGCCGCGGGCCTAGGGTCGAGTATTCCTAATTATCGCGGACGTCAGGGATAGACTGAATAGTCCGCGCAGTAAGATTTCGATGGCATCGTCCGTTTGGCTGCGTTCGTGAACGGCGTCCTTGCGGAGACCTGTCTCCGAAGCTGACTTGGATGTCAACTAGCGGGGGCCGGTTAAGCGCTCGAGCGCTGT
>JAGQPC010000283.1 GCA_020426925.1 Planctomycetales bacterium
CAGTAATTGTGCGAACGGTGCTTAGCTGCCTGTTTGTGATTGTTCAAAGAAAATAGGACGTGCTGGAACTCAGTCGGAAACACCTTGGTGGACGACTGTGCATCGCTTCCCATTGCGGATTCCTGCATCTGAATCTGTATTTGCTACGGGCCGCGCTTTAAGCGTAGTTTCGTTCCGATTCTGCTTTAAACAGCGTCTAACCCCGTCATAGTCTCGCCGTATCGAGTTCACCGCCGCAGTTACAGTTACACATCAGTAAGAAAGTGCGATGGCAATTCGACCGGTAACAGGTGGCGATGGCTCACTGCTCTCGCATGAATCAGGGTCGCTCACTCTGAACTGTCCGTTCTGTTTCAGTGCATGGACCCTATTGGCCAGATGCATAGCGACGAACGCCATAGAAAGCACGACAGCCAGAACGACGAGCGATACCGTCAGGTTGCCTGTATAGTCCCAGACGTAACCAGACAAAAACACGGCAACACACACTAGAAATGGAGTGCCGTGGCAAATGACGGTGTCCATCGAGTCGTTGCTTTTCATCAGACTGCTCCTCCACACTTTGCAATTCCGACAGTTGCTGCAACAAGCGGAAGTGCTACGGTTGCTGCTCCAGGTGCCACGGTGCCACCAAGGATTACTTTGGCCCTCGCTGACGCCGATGCCTTTAACGCCTCGTGCGTAGCTTCACAACACCATTGTCAGTAAGTGCCAAAACTATCAGGAATCTCGACGGCCGTAGTAACTTTCGCTCGCAATCAGCGTGCTGGCGTAGGCGATCCTCCCGAATTATGTTTAGCGGCTATCGCGTTCTGCTCTGCTTACGGGAAAATCGATCGACAAGAACTCCGTAAGCGACGATCGAAGCTCCAAGCACTGGCATAACTACTACTATGTCAAACGATTTGAGCGCAGCTGACGCGAGATAGAACAGTAAGATTAGTGGGAGGATTAGAGACAGTTTACCAGCCTCTTTTATAGCAAACTCGATACAGGTTCGACGTTCTGATTTCATCAAAAAGCTCCTCCACATTTTGCGATTGACGTAGTTAGTGCGACAAATGGCAGCGAGACAGTGCTGGCCCCCGGAGGAGGCGTTAGCCCAAGAGCCGCAATGCGGGCGTTTGATGCTGCTTTAGAAGCGGCTGGGATTAGCCCTAAAGTGAAATTCAGACCCAATGAAGACGCGAACTTTGACAGTGCCTCGTTCGGTGTAGCAACGTTTGCCTTCAATAGTAAGCCAATCGTGCACCCAAGCACGGACAGTTGAGCGGTTTGAAAAGCATAGTCGACCGTCGATGCTAATCCGTGAGGATCCGTAGCGTTAGTCGGCGAATTAATGGCGTATCGGTACAAGTTCGTGTCATTCGCATTGAAACCTATTGGATCGAGGGATAGGAATTTGCCTGTTTGGCTGCTGTAGAATCTGGCTCGGTAAAAATACGCATTTGCGGCGCTGTCAAATTCGCGACCTGTAAATGCGTATCGGCCGAGTGAATTTCCGGTCGATGCCAATGCGTTTCCAAAACTGTCAAATATTCGAGACCCTGATAGGCCTCCCGCAATGTCACTCAAACCGACGACGGATCCAGATTTGTCTGCAAAGTACCAGTTCACGCCGGTACCTAGTTGAAATCTTGCAATGTTCTCGTCGATGACGTCACCAAACAGGTATCGCGAAACTGCGGTGCCCGACGCGTCAAAGTCGGCCCACACATTGTGCCCGTCATAGGAAAAGTACAGTACTTGTCCGTTTGTGGTGGTACTGATCCGCCGGTTGCCGGTGTCGTACGTGTAGTTCACCTCGTTGAGAATGATTCCTCCCGCCGTTTTTTCAGAGACGGTCGTCAGTCGATCACGGTGGTCGTAGCTGAAATCAGTGACGTTCCCGGAACTCACCTCCGTTTTTCGGATCAAATGTCCGCCGCTGTCATATTCGTAAGTGAACTCGCCATCGGCCAAGAGGCGGTTATCCTGGCCAGTCACGTAGTCGCTGCCGTGAAGATGTGAGGCTGTGCGGTTGCCGTTTAAGTCGTAGGTGTAGAATTCGTCTTGGAAGACTGCTCGATCCACTGATGTTAGCTGGCCAAACAAATCGTAACCGTAATCGATCGTTTCCCCATGGTTTAGTTCTTGGATCAGCTGGTTCGCAAAGTCGTACAAGTAGTCATAGTCGGCAATGATGCCATCGACGGAGTCTAAATGCGTAATGCCTGATGCGCGGCCTGAATTGTCGTAAGCCATCGCACTTCGGCCGACACTGTTCGTTCCGTTCAAGTCGGAATAGCGTTCCGTCGCAACCCTTTCACCGCGTTCGTTATAGCTGAAGTCGACTCGTGCATCGTCTATGCCGCCGCCGTGCCACAGTTTCGAAAGTAGTTCATTTCGGTCGCTGTAAATCGAGTCGACTCGAACTCCCGAATTGTCGTAGACCGCAGTGCGATTGCCTTCCTTATCGTATTCCCAAGTCATGACGACATGCGGCAATCCTGGGGCCCCTGAGTTATCTTCGGATATCACGCGATTGAGTTCGTCATACGTCCAGGTGTAGCTGCTGTTGGGATCAGATTGCGTTAGCAAGTTATCCACTGGATCGTAAGTGGAAGAAATCGTGCGGACGTGGCTTTCATCAGGAGCAAGCCAGTGTTCAGAGGTTTGTCGATTGAGTTCGTCGTATTCGAATTGCCTGAAACGACCGACGCGGTCGAGGATCTCGACAAGGTTACCTTCTTCGTCGTAGTCGTAGCGTGTCTCATTGAGCAGAGGATCCCGGCGAACGATCAGTCTCTGCAGTGCATCGTATTCGAAAGTGGTAGTGTTGCCGACAGGATCGGTTAATGACGCCAGGTTTGTTTCAGCGTCGTAAGTAAATTCCGTTTCGCCTCCGTTAGCGTCAGTGACCTCGATTACGTTCCCTTCGGGATCGTATTCCACATAGGTGACGCGATTTTCAGTCGCATTGATTTTTGTGATCTGCTGGGACAAGAATTGGCCTGTGTAAACGTTCGTCGTTGATTGCCCGTCGGGCCCGATTGTTGACAGCGGCCTTCCCGATTTGTCATACGTGCGAGTTGTTGCGTGACCGAGTTCGTCGGTCTCGGTCGTTGCTTGTCCGTAGAAGTTGTACGCAAACGATTTTTCGTCGCCGTCGGGGTAAACGATTCGTGATGGGCTGTTGGGGCAGCCGCAATCTGTACTGTACTCGAATGATGTCGTGTGGCCGTTGCGGTCCGTGCGAGTTAGAACTCGGCCTTCGGTGTCGAACGTTTGCAGCATTGAATTGCCGAGTGCGTCGATTTGCTCGATCAAGTTCCCGTTTGAGTCGTAAACGTTTTCGGTAACCCGTCCCAGCTGATCCACAACTGTAAGCACGTCATTGCGGTCGTTGTACGTTGTGACGACTTCGCCACCGAGCGTGTCGGTCACCTTGGTTGCGTTGCCTCGAGAATCATATTCGTACGACGTCGTGTAACCACGCTTATTCGTGATGGTTAGCTCGTTGTCGTTGTTGTCGTACGTGTAGAGCATCGAGTTTCCTAGAGCGTCGATCTCTTCCGTGATAAGGCCTCGGTCGTTGAAGACCAGTGTTGTTGGGTTGCCAAGTCGATCGCTTATCGTTTCGCGATTGTTGTCCAAGTCGTAAGTTTGTGTGATCGGGTTGCCGAGAGCGTCGAAGACTTGGTCGACTCGTCCGTCGTCATCGTAGATCGTCTTGCTGACCACGTTTGCGAGCGGATCGACGACCTCATCCAGGTAGTGCCCCGGTTCTGAAAGATACGTCATGGACGTCGTGTTGAAGACCTGATCGGTTACAGAAGCCAGGTCACCGGTGGGATGGTATTCGTAATGAATGGAATTACCGGCAGGATCAATGATCTGCGTGATCCGTCCTTGTTCGTCTCGTAGCCACTCGATCGATTGCCCGACCGAGCTGAAGATACCGTTGTCCTCAAAAGACAACACGACGTTGTTGCGGTCGGTGATATCCTGCAACCCGCCAAACTGGTCGATGCGATAGCGACGTTGGTCTTTTGTGGTCAAGGTGTACGAATCAGGGTTGTACGGGAATCCGAATAGATAGATGCCAAATGTACCGTCTGGATTCTGGCTGAGATTGACGTTGTCGACTTCGAGAGTATCGTAGACGCCAGGATCAGGCGTGAATCGCGGCTTCCAAATGACGCCGAGTAGACCTGCTACTGGTTGCGGATCGAAAGTGAACCCAACTCGTCGGCCGCTTGGAGTCGTCAGATAGACACGCGTTCCCTCGCGGAATGGATTTGCGCCAAAAAGACTCGCCACACCGGCCTGTTCCGCTTGGCTGAGTCGAGTCGTTTCGCGAATGCGTGGAGTGTATGCCGACAGGCTCCAGCCAAATCCAAAATCGCTGCTGATGTTTGCTTCGAGTGTGTCGTAGACTCGATTAATACTGATCGGAATTCCGGCGATCGGAATCGTCAGGTCTGTGAATTCGAGCCGGAAGTTGCCGAGCTTCGCCTGTGATTCGACATACAGTTCGATTTGTGAAAACGCCGTTTGACCGTTTGTATCTTGGGCAAAGAGCCTCACATCGTACGTGTCGTTCGCCAGCAGCGTAGGATCGAATGTTCCGACGAACGAATCAGTGACACCGATGCCTCCCAGACCGGGTTGGAAAATCTGTTCGTTGACCGTGACCCATTCGTTGGCACCAGCAAGCGAGTACTCAAGTCGGTAGAACTCAAGATTATCGTCGGTGACCGTGCCGAACACTTCAGTCAAGTACGTTTGAATGTCACCAGGAGCGGGCGATGTGATTTCTACCACCGGCGGCGTTGTGTCCGACGGATCGAGGATACGTAGCGACGGATTGGGTACGCCTATACCGACGTTACCGGAAGTGTCCGACGCGATGCCGACGATGTTGGGAAGTCCGCCGCTCGTAGCGGTGTAGAACATGCCGTTGTTTGCGTCGAGCGTTTGTGCTAGGCCGTCGATTTCAAGCTCGATTGTGTCTACAGCGACGTTGTCGCTTGCTTGCACTTCAATACGAACCGTGTCGCCGATGTTAACGAGCGTATTGCCAAGAGTGACATTGACCAACGGTGCCACCACGTCGGGTGTCACCGTTAGCGTGAACGACTGGTCGGTGAATAAGCCTCGGTCGTCGGTCGCTCGAATCGTGATTGGGTGATCGCCGAGGCTGGAAAGGTCTGTGTTCCAGAAAATGATGCCGTTGAGAGCCCCGATTCTCATTCCGGTCGGAGCTGTTTCAAGCGAATACGTGACTCCATCTTCGGCGTCGGTAGCGAGCGCAGCGTAACGGTACTCAGCCCCAGCTGTGATCTCTTCGACTGGCGTCGTCTGAAAGTCGGGCGCGGTGTTGGTTGCTCGGATCTCGACATCAAACGTCTGCATCGCGGCTAGTCCGGCGGCATCCGTAGCGACGATCGAAATCGGTTCAGTGCCCACTGTCGGTGCGAGCCATTCCAAGAGGCCAGTCGTCGAGTTCACAGTCATGCCGGTTGGCCCGCTGCCAAGGGAATATGAAACAGTGGAGCCTTCGGGATCTTCGGCGATGATCGCGTAGGAGTATGGAACCGATTCGGTCGCGAGAAACTCCGGAGCCGAGGTGATCGATGGCGGTTGGTTGGGCGGAACGGGAGAAACGTCGATCGTGAACGATTGGGACGTGCTGCCTCCATTGCCATCGGTAACGACAAGTAATGCGGGAGCAGGGCCGGCTGAAGCCGGTGTGAATGCAACGCGGCCCGTGATCTGATCGACCGTCATGCCCGACGGTGAGGCAAGCAAATCGAAAGTCAGCGTGTCTCCGTCGGGATCAGTCGCTTGAGCGAAGTAAAGGTACAACGAGCCGACCGTCGCGTCCGTTGTCGGGACGCTCGTTAGTACTGGCGGATTGTTGGTCGCGCTGACGTTGCCAACTGAAAGTGTGAACGACTGAACCGCGGATCCTCCGTTTCCATCGTCGGCGATGATCGTGATCGGATAGCTGCCATCCGCAGGCGAGCTAAAAGTGACTTCTCCAGTTGCGGAATCGATGGTCATGTCCGCTGGTGGAGAATCGAGCGAAAACGCCACAGTATCGCCATCGGCGTCTGATACGCTTGGAGTGTAGGAGTAGTTTTCTCCCGAGTTGATCACGGTTAGCGGCGAAGAAGTAAACACCGGCGGATGGTTGGGCGCGGCAACTGTGACTTCCAATTGGAACGACTGAGTAGTGGTAGCTCCGTTCCCGTCGTCTGCCACGAGCTCTATCACGTGCGTTCCAAGGTCGGACGCGACGGGTGTCCAGTTGATGAGTCCCGCCGCGTTGATGCTCATGGTGCTCGGCGCGAGCTGCAAGGCGAACGTTAGCGCATCATTATCCGAATCGACCGCGTTGGATTGGTAGGTGTATGCTGTATCGACAGCGACGTTGGTAACTGGTGAAGAAGTAAACTCCGGAGGTGAGTTGCCAGTCGAGTAAAGCAAAACCTCGAAATCGAACCGCTCATGAGCGGCATTGCCAAACGTGAGTCCGATTGGCTGTGACGTCGAACCGGCTGGAAGCGTCGCCCCAAGCTCATCGTCGAAGCTGACGTAAGGTGCCGATTCAATCGTTCCTTCCGAATTCGTTAAATCGACAGCCAATGGATCAAACGGACTGTAGGCTGCCAGCACAACCGAGCCGAGGCCGGTGTCGGCTTGATTGGTAAGTCGGACGTCGGCATGCAACTCGCGAGTCGATCGGTTAAATGTGGTTCGGGTGTACTCGAGGCTGCCTTCAAGCGTGATGTCGCTGAACTGCGATGTGTCGATACTGGTTTGGGGTACGACACCTTCGATCGTAAGTGTTGTCGATTCCGATTGGCCGCTAGCGTCGATGGCAGTGAATGTCAGCGTTTGGATTCCAGATTGGACTTCGATTGAAGTGAAGAAGTTGCCGCTGGCGTCGAATGAATCAACCGGTGCGGGCTGTGTTCCTGTTTGATTCACCGTTACTGCGACGATTGGTGATTGAGTCGGCGAAGGGAGTACTCGGCCTGTGATGAGCGTGGTCGTGAATTCGTTGAATTGATCGTTGTTCGTCGGCGATGTAATGAAGATCTCGGGACTGGCTCCGAGCCAGTCGGCTGTTGCGGACGCTGAGATTGTGCCCACTGATGCGATGATTGTGTCAGTGCCAGCGGTGTCTCCGAAGTAACTGAACGTTGCCGATCCGGTTGCGTCGGTGAAATCGAATCCAGCTGGCGTGTGCGTGCCGCTCACGAAGAAGTCGACTTTGACATGCTCAAGTGGATTACCCGCATCGTCGGCGACAGACGCAGTTACGGTGTGCGTGTTGTTTGGAAGCAATACGGACGCTGCCGGTGACACGTCGAGAGTTTGCACTGCAGCGACGGGACCGAGTGACGTGCCGCCGGTATAGCCGTACGCATCGTTGTCGCCGAACCCGTACACGGTTGCTCCAACTGGCACGGGAGATTCCAGTCGGTACGTCCCTGGCGTGACCGCGAGCTGCGCGTACGAGTAACCGCTCGTGCCAATCTGCGTAAAATCACTGGGCGAGACCACGACTCCGTCAAGCGTTATCTGTCCGACGGCTTGGTCAGGCGCCGTGACGTTGATGTAGTTTTTGACGAATGCGTTGCCTGGAATGCCAAGCGTGTATTCGGTGCGATATTGCTCGTACGGAGGAATCTGCATCATCATCGGATCTCCGAGCGGACCGGCTGGATCGTCCGCAGGATTGTCGAAGGTTTGCCCGAGTGCGTACTGAGCAAGGTAGACAGGTTCGCTCGCGGTGATTTCGGCAGGTCCGTCGATGATCTGCGAATGGAACTCGCCGCGATTGAGAGTCGCGATCGGAACGCCATTGATTTCAATGTCCGTGTTATCTTCCGAGGCCACGATTTTGAATTGGTCGCCGCCGACTCGATTGGCCAGAGGAGCCGTGATGAACTGACGCCCCCACGAATTGACCGGCGGAAGTTGCTCGATGAGAAAATCAGCTTGGCCAGTTTGCGACGGGATCTCAGTCGCTTGATTTGCACCGAGCACGAAAACCGGTTTGTCGGACACGATCGATGTTCCGGTTAGTTCGGTCAGCCCTACAAAGCTCCCGCCAGTGGCACGGTACGTTTGCCCCTCATCAAGAAATACGTTGTACGGAACTCCGGCTGGATGCGTTTGTATGTCGCGAGTAGGTGTGATCGTGATCGACGTATTGTCCTCAGTCGCGACAATCGTGAATTCGCTGTCGCCGCAACCCAACGGGCATCCTCGAGTTTGCGAAACGACAATGTGATCGGTGCCTAGTCCGTCGGTCGGCACGGCGAGGTATGCGTCTGACGAGAACTGCCCATCCATCACGACGTGTACAGTGACCTCAGCCGACGCCAATACGTGCACGCCTTTGTTCTCAATAATGTCGTCGTCGAAGCGTGACATCACTGAGGCAGCGGGAATGTCAATCGACGTCAAACTGCCGGCCGGAACTTCCGCTCCGTCGTAGTAGTTGAGGCTTGGGATGTGGACGACTACGTCGGTGTCTTGTTCGGCCGAAACGAGCAACGTGTACGTTTGAGTTGTCGTAGCAGATGGAAACGCGAGCCAATATTCTGCGCCGTCGCTATCTGGATCGCCAATCGCAGGCGGAATCACTTTTTCTTGAAGCCGGAATTCGAAGTCCCCATGCAGGTCGTGATCCGAAGCGCTGAGCGGCTGGAGCGTCAACGTGTAGGTGCCATCGACTGGCAATGGTGACAATTCTGTGTCACCAGTTATCGACTGCAAAACCGCGCCGGTTGGATCGGCGAGCACAAAGTTCGCCGCCGTGTTTTGATTTTGGACGACGTCGAGAATCAGCTCGTCGCCAGTCAGTGCGTTGAACGTGTATGTTATGATCTGCTTAGGAGCCAACGTGTCAGCGATGTTGGTGTTGGTCTGAATCGCCGTCGGGCCAAGATCGGTCGAATCCCAAAGTTGCACCGTGTACGGGCCGGTATGATCTTCAAGCCCGTCGACAGTCATCGTGTAAGTGCCCGTTGCCGTAGCTGTGAATTCAGCTGACTGATCACGCCATAGATCACTTAACAGAGTCGTTCCGGTCGGATCGACGATATTCCAGACAAAGTCCGCAACTCCACCGGTTTGAACATCGGGAAAAAACTGTTGTCCTGCGACCAGGTCAAACTCGTAGAGGTCTAGCTCGCCGCGATTGGAGATATCGCCATTGACAACGTCGCCGAGAGCGACTGTTGCGATGGCCGGGTTCGCAACGCTGACTACTTCGAAAGTGTATGAGTCAGTTCGATGTTCCCAACCATCGATAGTGAGTGTGTACGTTCCCGTTTCCGACAACGTCACATCATGATCTGCGATGAATCCTCCGAAGACGTTCGCGCCACTGGGCGCAGTCAGGGTCGCGAAAAACGTTGCGGCACTCGGCCCTGAAACGTAATCGAAGAAGACATTTTGTCCGGCGGACCCGCTAAACGTGTAGAGATCAACTTCGCCGCGCACCACGATCGAATCAGAAACGGGTGCGTCGAGATTGATCGGAGTCGCCACAGGCGCGGGGACGTCAACCCATTCGACCGAATAACTATGCGACAGGTCGTTATTGGGATCGACGGTCAGCGTGTAAGTGCCGATCTCCGACAGCACAGTTGTGTCTTGGTCGTCAAGCGCTGAGCTAAAGACGACGGCTCCGGTCGGCGAAGACAACCGCCAGTTCACTCGTGAGTTGCGGCCAGAAACGACGTCGAAGTAGACATGCTGCGACGGATCGGTGTTGTCGAACGTGTAAACATCGACGCTTCCCGGATCTGAAATTGACGAGGAGTAAACCGTGTCTAAACTTACAGCCGTTGCGACGGGAGCGGGAACATCGTGTAGCGTGAAGTCGTACGAGACGCTCGCCGCGGAAGTAATTCTAATCGTGTAGTTGCCGGCAGTGGGAAGCACGACTGGGCCACCTTCAACTCGGTCCTGACGG
>JAGQPC010000284.1 GCA_020426925.1 Planctomycetales bacterium
AAATCAGATCACGGGGAACTGCTGACTGACACTCAGCCCTTCCATTCTTCTGCTCCATCGATCGACTACATTCGGCGCGCTTGGCCGTCTCTACCGCCGCATATTCGCGAAGCGATTTTTACGCTCATTGATAGTGCTCTCCTCCAGCAAGGCTCGGAAGGAGGGATGCTATGAGTCATCCGCCTTCTCAGCTGTTCAGGGCCAGGGCGCAAACCTGGTGGTATTTCGCCTGCGGCGAATGCACGGCGAAATGGTTTTCGCGTCGACACGATCAGGAATGCCCACGATGCCGCGGTTCGTGTCTCGAGCCGACTCGGGCTAGGCCGCCCTGGTTGCGAGCTAGCCAATCAGCACCGTCGATTGACCCAGCGCATACCGTCAGTTGACCCGAGACATACCGTCGATTGACCCAGAGCGGTTGACGTAAGTGGTTGGGACAAAAGGCTAAATCGAATGACCTAACTTACTAACTTTGAAAACAAAAGGATCATCAACAATCAGTTGATGCTGAAGAAGCGTGAATTCGGTTATTGCGGACAACTCGAGCGATGAGAGAATCCCCGTCTCGCATTGCTTCAGCACTGGCAAGGACGAGATGAATCTCCTGGAGTATTCGTTCTCTGGTGCCAGCAACCGCGCCAGCCGATCGACTGAGGAGCTCTTGTTCGAGCGCGAAGCGAGGGATCCGGAAACCGGATCGTCCGTTATACGTCGTGTCAGCATGTCGTTTTCCAGCAAGTACGGCAGGCCGACAATCGAAGACGATCAAGTCTACGTAGGGTTCCAAGCACTGACGTATGAACGTCGACGACAGGGATGTGATTCCGCTTGCCTAGAGTTCACACGCTACGAGATGCTTAAGGCAATTGGGTGGCGAGACACTGGTCCGAATTACGCCAAGATTGATCGGGCAATCAATCGAATCGGCGGAGTTTGGGTGGTTTCCCAAAACGCATTCTACGATCGTGTCGCGGCGAGTTGGGTCGATAAGAAGTTTCACATCATCGACGAATCGCACTTGTTCACTCGCGAGAAATACGATCTGGCTCGCGCTACTGGTGACTCCCCACGGGGGCCACGTTCGTGGATCCGGTGGGGAGCTCCGTTCTACCAGAGCTTCGTCGATGGCTATTTGGCAACGTTCGACTTGGATGAGTACCGTGCGGTCAAAGGCGGAGTCGCAAAGAAACTCTACCGCTACACGAACAAACGACTTTGGAAGCGGCACCGATTCACAATCGGCCTTAGATCGCTTGCAGAAGAAAAGCTGGGCTTTAAGCCAGGGCAGTTTGAATCAGAGTTGGCTCGTTCACTCGCCGCGCCAGTTGCGGAGCTGCGGCGATTTGGAATCGTCTGCGTGATCAAGCAACACGGCAGAATGAAACAGGTCCACATCGCGAAGAAAATGAAGCGAAAGGAGGCAAATGAACCGTCGACCCCTGTTCCTTCTCTGGCAAAAAAACTCCTAGACCGTGGCGTCGACAACGCGGTCGAATTGGTGCAGCGATTTGATGCCGAGCGAATACGAGATCAGATAGAGAACTTCGACGATCGCACGAAGAACGGAAATGACGTGGGACCCGGTTGGTTGCGGTGTGCTGTTGAGAACGGCTACGGTTTTCGCAAGGGATTCAAACCGTCGCGAATCGTTGCGGAGGAAAAGAAAGCCAAGTCGGAAAAACGGCGCAAAGCAGTCGCTGACAGAGCAAGAGAAGATGCTGAGCTGAAGACGCAGCAGGCCGCCGACGAGGAGGCGTTTGCAGAGTTTCTTAAGTTTCGGAATTCGCTAAGCGAAAATCGACGTCAAGAATTGGAGGATGAAGCCCTGTCGAAGTGCAGTCAGTTTGAGCGAAACTGTGTTGTGAAAGCTCGCCGCAATAACGAAATCGGGATGTTCCATCAATTGCTGTGGGAACAGTACATCATCCCGACACTCGCAAAAGATTGAACCTCCGGAACTGGCAGCGAGTCGCCAAAATATTGGAATTCTCGTCCGACCCAACTGCGTAAGGACACGCCCACCTTACGCAGTTTGCGATTGTCGGAATGGGTTTGGATCATCAGGAACATTTGTCGTCGATCTGATGGCGCAGCTTCAGCGTCTATCTCACCTCTCGCGGATCTGCGCGCGGCTGATGCGATTCGGGTTTTCCAACCGGAGCGAGTTCACGATTCACCAAACTCGCTGCTACGGTCAAAATCACCGAAGCGATCGCGCACCGCACACGCCAGCCGCAGGATTTGAGACTCACCATTAGTAAGGCGTCGAAACTTCAAATCCTGTCGACTTCGATCTCAGTTTGATGCCCGCTTCGATGGCTCCTGGAGGAATCTAGACCGAATGGATTTCAGCGGAATGCACCTGCGGAGGTACATTTCCACAAACACAAGACTTGAGTTTCGAGCATCCACAGGGCTGGGTGCTTCTCCGTGCATCAAGGGTTTGAGCCGTGACACCAGTCCAACGATTTCTCCTTGAGCATTGAAGATTCCACTACCACTTGATCCTACACCATAAGGAGCCGTGATCTCCATCCAATAGCCCACTTCATTCTGGTCTTCGTCTGATCGAGAACGGTCACGACTTGCGATGACATACCGACTCACTTCACCGTGAGTCATAACAAAGAACTCTTGAGAAGGATGGCTGATGACTCGCACTTGTTCGATTGGTTTGGGAGCTTCGTCCGCAAGCGGAGCTGCATGGAATTCCTCGCCGTTGCTCTTGAGCTTCAGCAATGCCAAGTCTTGCGACCTATCCGCCAACAGCACGCTCTCAATCGACCACATCTTTCCCTCCCAAGTCATGGCATAAAAGCCTTTTGTTTTACTGGTGTCTTTGCTTTCGAGTACGTGATAGTTGGTCAACATCAGCCCGTCGCTGCTGATCAGGACTCCTCCCGCGTATTTCGCGTGAGTTTTGTCGCATTGCCCACAGTCATACAACTCGCCGAGAAGTACTGTTGATTTGACAATGTGGCGATACATTTCCGAGCGATCGTTGGGCCGCATGCAGCTGAATTCATCGGCGTCAACTGAAATGGTCCGTGGTGCGTCCTTCAGCATCTTCTGGAATTGTTCAACCGACACTTCTTCTTCCTGCAACAGCAGGTTGCGTCCCGCTACTTCGAAGTGCCTGGAGATCATTGCGTTATCGATTGGCTTTCCAAACGGATCAAGCGGCAGAGAAACTTCGGCAGATCCCGCCTCGGCCGCTTTTCCCAGCAATCGCCCAACGGCACTCGCGATGTCGTCATGACTGCGGAGATTAACCGCGACGATCTTGCCCTGCTGATCGATCAGATAGGTAGCTGGGATCCCGACAACTCCAAAGCGGTCTGCGATTTTCGTGCGTTTGTCCTCATCAGGAATGTAAACCTGGATCCAGTCGTATTCATTTTGTCCAAGGAATTCCTCAAGTGGCTCGCGAGTTCGATCCATGCTGAATCCAACGACTTCAAAACCCTGGTCCTGATACTCTTCATAGACCTTCTTGACCTCCGGGAGATTCTTAACACACGGACCGCACCACGTGGCCCAGAAGTCGACCAGCACGACTTTGCCGCGAAGTGATGCGAGGTCAAAGCTGTTGCCGTTGATCATTGCACCCGAAAGCGTCGGCGAACTTCCGATCAACTTCGAGCGAGTCATTTCGCGACGGATGGAGGAAGCCTGAGGCCCACTGATCTTGTCCGAGTTCTTATTCAGCCAATTCAACCGAGCCTCATCGCCTTGGCTGTTGGCGAGCAGCGCACCGTACATGTACACCAGACGACCGCTGTAACGCTTTTCGCCCCAGGTCTCCAGGTACTTGGCGATCAGCTCTTCCTTTTGAGGGCCAGGGCCACCCGGCACGATCTCTAAATGGTAGAGACGTAAGCCAACAGCCTCCGCTGCCTCTTCGGAGTCCGGCGCGTTTTTCTCCAGACTTGCGACGTACTCATCGAGCTGTTGCCGAGCGTCTGGGATTTTTCGCTCGATCGCGTCGACGAAGAACCTGATCTTCTGCTCAACGATGTAGGCTGTGGTTGCTGGAAAATCCGTGTTGTCGGTGTGCAGTTCATACAGCTTATCGATGGCTACATGTACATCCTGAAACGCTTTCTGCAACTCGGATGCGTCCGAGATCTGAGCAATCTTTTTCTGATGCTCCCAGTATAGACGAAGCAGCTCTTTGCTGGCTTCTTGCTCGACGCCGGCAATGATCATCGGCGTCGCAGCGGAGGCTGGAGCCATTCCACTCGTGTTCGCGCCAGCCATTGGATCCGAAGATTGAACTTTCCCGGCAGACGGTCTCATCATGGGAACTGCCGGTTGGGGCTCTTGTGATTGGGGATTCAGCGATCCTGTTACGGGCTTCGTTTGTTGAGCCGTCTGTTTCAGCGGCTGGGCATCACTGTTCTGCTGGCAGCCGCCCAGCAACACCAAATTAGTTGCGCAAAAAAGTAGAGTCGGAATGGCAATGCCACGTTTTGACTGCTGCATCGAAACTTCTCCTGAAATCAAGTAAACTGGCGTTTGGATTGGACGACAACAACACATGCGACAGCAGCGGTCCAATTCCGTCATCGGTTTCGTTTTTTTGAAACGCGTTTCGTTGAAGAGAAAACGCGTTGTGGCTGAGGATGTACGTTGCCGGAGATACCGCCTTGTTATGAGTCCAGATCACGATATTACTGTTGTCATTCAAGCCGTCGTGGATGGTCGAGCTGACAGGACACGCGACTTGCTGCCGCTGGTATATGACGAACTGAAACAGATGGCGATGGTCAGGCTGACGCACGAGCGTAACGACCACACGCTGCAACCGACAGCACTGGTTCATGAGGCATACCTGCGTCTACAACCGAATGCCGGACAGCAGCAATGGGAGAATCGGGCCCACTTTTTCGGTGCCGCCGCGGAAGCCATGCGGAGGATTCTGGTCGAGCACGCGCGAGGCAAGCAGCGGGTGAAGCGTGGTGGAAGTGACCGACAACGGATTGATCTGACAAGCCTCGATGACATCGTAAGCGGGCGATCAGATGAGCTTTTGGCATTGGATGATGCATTGACTGCCTTGGCGGAGGCCGAACCAACTAAGGCAGAACTTGTCAAACTGAAGTTTTTTGGTGGACTGACTACCCACGAGGCGGGCGAATTCCTTGGTCTTTCGCCGCGAACTGCAGAACGCCATTGGTCCTTCGCCCGAGCTTGGCTGTACCGCGAGATGACGGACGAGATATGATTCAGGGCAGATCGCCACGCATTAAACCGCCAAGACATTTGAGAAAAATGGGGTGCAAATGACGGATGTCGGCCCAAAGCGTCGCATGACTAATTGAGGATTCCCGTCATGCACCGAATTGACCCACGCGAAGAAGCACTATTCCTGGACGCTCTTAACTGCGACTCTCCAGAGCAGGTAACGGCGCTGTTGGATGACCGATGCGCAAGTGAACCAGAGCTGCGTGCTGGCGTGCTTGAACTGTTGCGCCATCACGATTCTGGAAACCGCATCCTCGATGAGACGCTCGTTCGATTTCCTGACGGCCAAAACAGCGCGCCGCACGACGAGCGGGTTGGCAAGGTGGTCGGTAAGTACAAGCTACTCGAACAGATCGGCGAAGGCGGCATGGGGGTCGTCTATATGGCCGAACAGGATGTTCCCGTGTGCCGGAAAGTCGCTCTGAAGATCATCAAGTTGGGAATGGATACCAAGAACGTGGTAGCCCGGTTTGAATCAGAACGACAGGCTCTTGCCCTCATGGATCACCCGTCCATTTCCAAAATACTAGACGCCGGAGCGACAGAAACTGGCCGACCGTATTTCGTAATGGATCTTGTCCGCGGCACGACAGTCACGGACTTCTGCGACAAAAATCGACTGCCGTTACGCCAGCGATTAGACCTTTTCGTGCAAATCTGCGGCGCCATTCATCACGCGCATCAGAAGGGCATCATTCATCGCGACCTCAAACCATCGAACATTCTCGTAACGTCGCACGACGGGGTTCCGTTACCGAAGATCATTGACTTCGGAATCGCCAAGGCCATCAATCAGCGTCTCACCGAAAAGACACTGTTTACAAGTTACGGCGATATGATCGGCACCCCCGCGTACATGAGCCCGGAACAAGCCGAGATGTGCGATGCCGATGTCGATACTCGAAGCGACATTTATTCGCTGGGTGTACTGCTATACGAACTGCTCACGGGAACGACACCATTCAACCTGACCGGCAAGAGTTACCGGGAAATTCACGACGTTATCTCGCAGGATGAACCCATATTCCCATCGACACGACTCAATGCACTGGCCGAAACGAAACCAGAAATTGGCCAGGAGAGAGCCAGTGACTTTCTAAGCATGCATCGATTTATCCGGGGAGACCTGGACTGGGTGGTCATGCGTTGCTTGTCCAAAGACCGCAAGCAGCGGTACGAAACGGCCAGTGATCTGGCTCGTGATCTCAAGAGATTTCTTTCTGGTGACCCTGTCGAGGCCGCTGCCCCGTCCGTTACCTATCGATTCCGCAAGTTCTTTGCGAAGCATCGCGCGTCGATGCTTGCCGCCAGCACGATCGTCCTGGCCCTTGTGGTCGGCACGGTCACGAGCACGGTATTTGGCGTAAAAGCACACTTTCAAGCTCAACGTGCTGCTCAGGCAGAGCGACTTGCCGAACAACGACTGGAAGAAACCAATGCGGCATGGCTACAAGCAAAGCAGGATCGTGATCGCGCTTTGGCTGCGGAGCAACAACTTGCCGCCCTAAATCGAAACGAACGCAACCGAACCGCCTTTTACAGAGCTGTCGCCAGTGTCAGTCCTGGTGTAGAGATCACTAATGGCAGCCTGCCGATGGTTGCCTCCACTCCAACTCGCAACGCGACAACCATCACTCCAGCAGTGCTACCAGCCGTTCCAATGGTTACCAATGACAGTCTCTTGGTGACACGAGCAGAATCCACGGACGCTTCAGGCACCTTCGTCTTGACTGCTCGGCTGGGGGAGGAGCAGGCCGTACTCGCTTTACCGGCGCAGAAACTAATTCCTTCGACACAACCAGGGCACAAACAAGCAGGGATATCTCAAACTGAGTTCCTGCGAGCGTTGCTGGCAGAGCAGCGTCGGGAGTTCGGCGATCAAGATGCTGTAGTTGCGGCGACGCTGAAACTGTTGGGCGACGCGTACATGGTCGACGGACACTTTAACGAAGCGACATTCGCGTTTCGTGAGTGTCTGTTGATCAAGACGGAACTTAAAGTCGATGCTATCGAACGAGCCGAAGCCACTTACGTCCTTGGACAGGCATTGTCGCGAGGCGGTAAAGCTACGGAAGCTCGCCACTATCTGCAAACCGCAAATGAACTTCTAGGACCAGGTGACACTGCTTCACGAGAATTGCGTCAGGCGATTGAAAATGCTCTTACAGAGCTGGACTCCAAGGATTAGCAGTAGTGGCGGGGAGGCATGTCCAGCGGATAGCTATTGAGAGTGGCGGTCAGTGCGTAAGGTCGAACCGTCATTAGTCGCTGACCTCCGTGTATTGCGCAGAACGCTACGGCGTGAGCTTGGCCAGTTCGGCTGCAAGTGTGGTCGTGAACCGCTGCGAACCGGTGCGGTTGAGATGCCGCCGGTCGGCAAACATTCGCTTGTCCGCGAATTCGTCGTGAGTCGATTCGTCGATTTGTAGAAAGACGGCGTCTCGTTGTTCCGCGATTTCCTGAATTCGTCGTTGAGCGAATTCTTCCCGTTTACTTTTCTCGATTCCGTCACGAAATGTTGGTGATACGACAAAGACGACCTGGATTCCCCGCTCCTTTGCCGCGCGGACAAATCCATCGTAAAGGGCTAGTTTTCCTTCGGCCATTTCGATTGTCTCGGAATCTAATGGCAGTTGCAGATCATGCTGCATTTGCATTGTTTCCGCTTCCAATTCCACGTAGTCATTCTCCATCGCAACATATCCGCGGACGCCTTCTTCATCGGGAGCCAGGCGATGCCGAAGAATCGAAATCGCTAGTCCGTTGTAGTGGTACAAATGAGACAGACACTTAATTCTGTTCCAGCGATCACCTGAATCGAGAATCTGCGCGGCAGCTGGCGACCGATCTCGAAATGAGTTCAGCATCTTCACTCGCGCAACGTCGTCGAAAAACAGGTCGTTCCAATTGACGACAAAAATAAAGTATTTCGACTGGCAGCCTTGTTGCAGTAACAAGTCTTCAACAATGCGTGCATACAAAATATTCTGCCCATCGCACCCGACGTTGTAGCAAGTGAGCCCGGTCTCGCGTGCTAACAGCTCGCAATCTACATGGTGCCGTGCGACCGAGCTGCCGAAGACGAGGACCTCTGATTCTCGCTCGCGAATTGCTGCATTCACTAGTCCTCCGGTTTGATCACCAGTGAAGATGCTAGCTTGGATGCGGCTGAGACAACTTGCACTTGCGCGATCAAACACGATCAGAATAGCGCAAAT
>JAGQPC010000285.1 GCA_020426925.1 Planctomycetales bacterium
AATGAACTGCACGAGGCTGGCGACGGTTTGGTTCCCACCCAAATGCGCGATATCGACGCCTTCGATGGTTCGAGGTTGCTCGTCGAGTTTCAAAACCTTCTTCAGACCAGCGAGCCCTTTTTTTGGATCGATGTAAAAGACTTCTGGCTGAGCGTGCGTGTCTAACTCGCCTCGTTTGTCGAGTGTTTCCAGCATCTTGATTTCGTCTCGTAACTTGGCGGCTTCTTCGAAGTTCAGCTCCTTGGAGGCGGCTTGCATTTCATCGTTTAGTTGCTTCAGGAGTTTCGACTTTTTGCCCTCCAGAAACATTTGCAAACGTTTGATGTCGCGACGATAGTCTTCTTTGCTGATTTGCAGATTGCATGGAGCCGTACATTGATCGATGCTGGCGAGCAGGCAAGGGCGAAACCATTGCCAACGTTCATCGCCGTCGTCGATGTCTAGAGTGCACGTTCGAAACTTGAAGATTCGTTGCAACACTTGAATTGCGCCGCGCAAAGCACCTGCGCCCGCAAACGGACCGTACAGTTTTACTCCGGACGATCGAGGTTCTCGCGTCATTTCCACTCGCGGAAAGTCTTCGCGAGTCGATATCATCAGATAAGGAAATGACTTGTCGTCCTTTTGCTCTTTGTTGTACTTTGGCTGTACGTCCTTAATCAGCCGAGATTCAACGAGCAGTGCGTCGACTTCACTTTCGCAGTCGATATAGTCCGCGTCGCAAATCTCATGCACCCAATAGCTGGTACGTGATTCTTCTTTGGCTTGCTTCGTGAAATAGCTTCCCGCACGCGAACGCAAATTAGTGGCTTTTCCAACGTAGATAACTCGGCCAGCCGAGTCCTTCATTAGGTACACGCCGGGAGTTTGAGGAAACTCTTTGACCTTCGCTGCCGCACGCCGATAACCGAATTCGTGTTCGGCTTCTTGGCCTGGTGCTTCCTGGTTCTCGCG
Source organism: Planctomycetales bacterium (assembly GCA_020426925.1). Lineage (GTDB taxonomy): Bacteria > Planctomycetota > Planctomycetia > Pirellulales > Pirellulaceae > JAGQPC01. The sequence goes on from JAGQPC010000285.1 coordinate 955, forward strand.
GTCGTTTTTGGTCATAAGCAAAGAACGCAGGCAGAGTTAATTCTCGCAGCAGACGAGTCGGTCTAACGTTTCATTTTCGGGTCGATCGCGTCTCGCAGACCGTCGCCGAGAAAGTTCAAGCTAAACAGGAGTAACGCCATCGTTCCGGCTGGAAACAAAAGCGTCCACCAAAAGACTAGCATCTGTTGAGCACCATCGTTAATGAGTGCTCCCATGCTTGGCCTTGGTGCTTGCACTCCAAGTCCGAGAAATGAAAGAAACGCTTCCTGCAAAATCATCGCTGGCACGGTCAACGTGAAGTACACGATAATCGGCCCCAGCGTATTCGGTATCAGGTGTCGCAGCACGATTTGAAGTCCAGGAGTGCCAACACTTTTCGCTGCCTTAACGAATTCTTGTTCACGTAAGCTGAGCACTTGCCCGCGAACGATGCGAGCAGTCGTCAGCCAACTCAACGCGGCCAACGCGATGAAGACCAAAACGATACTGCGACCGAGAAATGTAACCAGCAGAATTACATAGAACATCGTTGGCAATGTGTACAAGATATCGACGATTCTCATCATGATCGAATCGACTCGCCCGCCAGCGTATCCGGCGATCGATCCATACAGAGTGCCAATAAAAACCGAAACGGTCGCAGCCAGCAGGCCAACGGTCAGGCTGACTCGACCACCGTAAAGACAACGCGTAAACAAATCGCGGCCGAAGAAGTCTGTGCCGAACCAGTGGTCCAGCGTTGGCGGTTTGGCATTGTACTTCAGGTTCTGCAATTCGTAATCGTATCCCCAAGTCAGCTTGATGATAATGGGACCTATCGCGCAAGCTAACACCATCGCTACGACGATCCAAGCGCTGATAAACGCCATTTTGTTCTTGCGCAATCGACGCCACGCATCGGCCCACAGCGACGTGCCTACGACGAGTTCGTCTGCGAAAACCGCATCATCACTTTGGATTGTCGCGTTGCTCATTCGTAACTTATTCGAGGGTCAATGACGCAATAGATAACATCGACAAACAGGTTCATGCTGAGCAACAAAGCCGATTCGAGCACAACGACGCCCATCACTAAGAACAGATCGCGATTGATCGCCGCGTCGACGAAATAAGGGCCGATTCCAGGTAGATTGAAGATCTTTTCCACAACGACGCTTCCGACCAGCATGAACGCGATGGCTGGGCCGAGATAACTTACGACCGGCAGTAGTCCGCCTCGAAGCATATGCCGCCAAACGACCATTCTTTCGGAAAGTCCTTTTGCACGAGCCGTACGAATGTAGTCGGCTCGCACAACTTCCAGCATGCCGCCGCGAGTTAAGCGAGCAATGTAACCTGCTCGAATCGCGCCTAAGGTGATGCTGGGAAGCACGAGATGCTTCCACGATCCCCAGCCACCAGGCGGCAGCAGCCAAAACGTTATCGAGAACAGAAACACTAACAGTGGCCCGAGAACGAATGCGGGCAGACTGATCCCGATCATCGCAGCCGACATCGCTGAATAGTCCCAAATCGTGTTTTGACGGATCGCTCCCAAAATACCAGCAGGAATTCCGATAGCTAATGCCCAGACGAGCGCGATTAACGCGATCAGCATCGTGACGGGAAATCCAATCGCGATGATTTCGTTGACTGACCGCTGCGGATACTTGATCGACGGACCAAGATCGCCACGGAGCAAGCCTTTGACGTAGTTCAGGTATTGCACGTAGATCGGTTTGTCGTAGCCGTATCGAGCGTTGAGCTGCTCGAGCACTTCTTCTGGAATCTCCTTTTCTGAAGCGAACGGCGAACCGGGAGTCGATCGGATCAAGAAAAACGACACCGTCACAATGACGAACATCGTTCCAACGAGTTCCAGAAGTCGGCGGGCAATGAATTTGCTCATAGTTGCAACTTAGTTCGTGCTTGACCAGATATCTGGGCGTTCATTCGGAATCTCCTCGGTTGGGATTTCATCGTACCATCGTTCATCGATTGACATAAACTTCCACGGATGGTGGTCCTGATAGTTGCCCCAGAAACCTCGGAGATACGGCTTGATCACGGTGGATCGCGTGTAGACATAAATTGGAATCAGCGGCTGCTGCTCAAGCGCCAGCAATTCCGCTTCCTGCATGATGTCTAATCGCTTCTGACGATCGAGCGTTCGGTTGGCTTCGTTGATCATTGCGTCGTACTTTGGACTACCCCAATTCGAATGGTTGTTTCCGCATTCGGTCATGAACAATTCAAGATACGTAAACGGATCGGGGTAATCGCCGTTCCAAGCAAGCCTGGCAATTTGAAATTTAAACGCGTTCATGTCGCCCAGGTAGACATTCCATTCCTTGTTTTCGATCGTTATTTCGGCGCCCAAGTGTTCCTTCCACATTTGCTGAATAGCTTCGGCTATTTGTTTGTGGCCTTCTGACGTGTTGTAAATCAGCGTAACGGGCGGGATTTTTGCTCCATCGGCGTAGCCAGCTTCTTTAAGTTCCTCTTTCGCCTTCACCGGATCGAACAACGGAAGATCGGGGCTCTTGTAGCCAGCCAAACCATCGGGCACAAAACTGGCCGTCGGTTGTTGGCCCGCTCGCGTGACGTATTTGACAAGAGACTCTCGATCGATCGACAGACTTAGCGCCCGACGCAAATGGACGTTGTCTAAAGGAGGCTCAGCGGTATTCAGCCAATAGACATACACGGACAAATATGGATCGCTACGGAAATCTTTGTATTGTTTCAGATGATCCATGAATTCGGCCGGCAGCGATGTGTTTGGCCCCGGCGAATCGACTTGGCCAGCGTAGTACATGTTCAGGCAAGTGTTGTAGTTTTCAATTCCGAGCAGTCGGACTTTTTGGATCTTGAACAGCCCGGGATGCTTTCGATTCCAATAGTGTTCATTTGGCGCGAACTCCATGTACTGTCGAAACTGCCAATCAGTCATTCGATAAGCGCCGTTGCTGACGATATAGTCTTCGCGAGTCCAAAGTTCTGGATTAATCCCTTTCGATTCCAGATCCTCGATCACGTGGCGCGGCGCCGGCATGAACGTGTAGAACGACAGAAATTCCAGCAGATACGGAATGGCGTTCTCGAGTCGAACGATAAGCGTGTAGTCGTCGGCGACTTCCAATCCAACGTCGCTCTCTTCCGTTTTTCTAGCTACAACGCTATCGCCAAATTGTGCTTTCAATGCCGAAGCAATCTTTTCGCGAGCAACGTTTCGACGTTCACTGGCCCCGGAAAGAAAAACCATGAATCCTTCGACTGGGTAAGTGGTGGCGATAATCGAGTCGCAGGTTGCTGGCGGGTCTTCTTCGGATTCAGAATCACGCGCTGCGCCCGAATGCGAAGTCTTGTCAACAACGGTGGATACAACGACATCAAGTTCGTCTGATGTTGTGCCGTCCGGAAGTGAATACACGTAGAGTGCTCCACGATGCAGCGCCTCGCCATTGGCGAAGATGTACATGTTGGACGCGTAGCGTGACGCAAGTTTCGGGTCCAAAACTCGCAGCCAAGACCAGCGAAAATCATGAGCCGTCAACGGCGTTCCATCGGACCACCCTGATTGCCGCAGGTGAAACGTGTACGCCGTCTGGTCGTCAGATACTTCCCAATGGCTGGCGATGTCCGGCCGAGGTTTGACGTTTGTTGGATCAGGCTCAGTGAGTCCGGCGAAGATATTGCGAATGACTTCGCCGCCGGCGCTATCGGCGCAGCGGCCCGGATCGATGTGTTCCGGCTCCTGTCCGTTGTTAATCCAGAGTTCGTCTGGCGAGTGAAGCGGCCGAGTCGTGCCGAAGTATCCAGTCGGTTCTTTGCCGCAACCGAAAAGAAAAACGAGGAGTCCGACGAAAAAAACAGAACGAAAATTCTTTCGAATGCAGATTGTTTTAGGAGCAATCATCGCGTGCAGCAACTTGTGTATCCGAAAGGGTTTGGAGCAAAAAACCAATGTTAAAACATCCGTTCTAGCCATCACAGTCCACTTCGATTTTTCTTTGCATCCGCTGCAAACTCCGGTGGGAAATCGAGGGGGAAACGTTATTTGCTTCCTAATATTTAAAGACGGGCATAAAATGCGCCGGAGCGAGGCCAGCGTTTTTGGATCTGCAGCTTTGAGGTTCCTGATCACATTCTGTGAAGGGCTGTTCGGCCAATGCTGGGCTCTCGTACTGTTAGTCATGGTGGGCAACCCATCAACTTGTCGTTGATCGCAATCGTCGGATATCGGCGCCGTTCGTAGCGCGCTGAACGTTTCCCACCGACAATCTTGTCTCGGAACAATTAGTCATGACCAGTGTTCATTCTGACCTGAATTCTAACAGTGTCCCAGCCATGTCTGCCGGCGCGTCCGGTGGAGACACTCCTCCACCATCAGAGGGTGACGGTTTTAGACAGCCCGCTCCTACCCCGGCGGAACTGTCTGTCGACAGTGACCTCAGCGAATCTGGACCGGATTCTCAAGTCCTGACCGAACGCATCATCAAGGATGTTGCCAACGCGTTCAAGCTTCTTGCAGATGAAACTCGATTGAAGATTCTCTCATTCCTGGTGGAAGAAGAAGAGCTGAACGTTCGCTCGTTGTGCGAACGTCTCGATCAAAGCCAACCAGCGGTCAGTCATCATTTGGCATTGATGCGCCAAGCGGGACTCATTGCATCTCGACGCCAAGGAAAAAACAACTTCTATCGACTGATGCCAAAACGCATGGAAGAGATCCGCAATTTAGTCGGCGAGATGTTTCTTAAACGCAAGGGCGAGTTCCGCGCAGCGGTTTAAGCGTGTCAACGCACTCTTTTGCCGCTGGCCATCGATTGGCTTTTCAACACAGCGGCCTTGCAGATGTGAATTCGACTTCGCCGGCGACTGGTGCGCCGTCAAGCCAGTCATCAGCATGAATGGAGCCGTGGGTAGACACAAGATCGACATAGATCGGCGTCTACAATCAATCGCCGTTGGCGATTGATTGGTTCTCATATAACTGGATCCCACTAAAGGTTTCTACAATAAGGTCGAGATCGCCGTCATTGTCGAAGTCGCCGACCAGTGGCGTCCCCTGGATCTGCGGAATCAATTCAACTCGCGGGCCGAAATGGCCATCGCCTTGTCCAGCCAGCCAATCAATCGATCGATTGCGCACAGTCCAAACTAACACGTCGAGGATGCCGTTTCCGTCGAAATCTTCGAAA
>JAGQPC010000286.1 GCA_020426925.1 Planctomycetales bacterium
AGCCACTGGCAGTATTTGCTGGCGGCATGCTGAGTCATGCTGATGGCTGGAAATCCTTTTTTTTTTTTTTTAAAACTCATTTCAGTGTATGGGCCAGTTGGCTGACTGACCGCGTCGACAATCGTGTGAATCTTGGGATCGTAGTCAGTTCGTGCACCATCCTTGCGTCGGTCCGCTGTGGTGATCATGAACGGTTCATATTCATCCCACGTAACTTCGTACTTGCCGATCCAAAACGGCGGAAGCGTCACTTCAACTTGAGGCCCTTCCGTCGGCGATCTGTGCTTTTCTGTTTGTGGGCTGCCCATCAAGAACTTTCCGCCGGCGATGGCGACCATGTGGTAGTCAGCGCCAGTCTGCGGCACCTTCGCCGAGTAATCTTCGCCGCCATTTTCGTTGGCTTGAGTCTCCAAGATCTTTTCGCGGATGCGTTCGACGAGCTCCAGGTTGTCCGGGCCATCGGGCTGCTTGTACTCTTTCGCTCTTGGCTGAAGGTTAATGCTGGCTGGCCAAATCGCTCCTTGATTGATCCAGTTCTTAAGAATGGCGATTTCGTCTTCCTTCAACGGGCCTCCACTGTTTGCTGGAGGCATCAACGAATCATCGCCCTTCGAAAGCGTCGTCAGCGTGTGAAGCGGACTGGCGTCTGCATCGAATGGCTTGATCGCCGGAGCGTTGTCACCACTTTTGAACGCACTCGTTCGCGAAGTCAGATCAAATCCAGCTTCAGAGTCATCGCCATGATGACACGAAACACAATTCTGCTCCAAGATCGGTTGCACGTGTTTGGCGAATTCAATACGAGGAGTGATTTCGAGCCTCACCGATTCCGGCCACTTGGCTCCGGCGTCAATCCACTTCGCGATCAGGTCCGTTTGAGCCTTATCGAGCGCCGGTTCTTCTGGCGGCATGAACATGTCGTCATCAGGACCGAGCAATGTCAGCTGCAGCAAGCGACTTTCACCCGACTTGCCAGGAACGATTGCTGGCCCGTTGGAGCCGCCTCTCAATGCTGCCGCCAAACTGTCGAGACGCAGTTCACCCTCGGCGTTGCCTTCGTTATGACAATGCAAGCACGCGGACTCGATAATTGGTTTGATATGGTTTTCGAAGTCAACGGTTTCAGCGGCGCAAGCATGTACGCAAAAACCGAACAGCAGAATCCGGACGGACGTTACAAGAGAAGCACGCAGCATTAATTTCTTCCAGTTGGTTTTGCAGCCATTCAATAGCGGCTGCGAACCGAAAGGTGAGATTCATCGGTTACCAGGCGGGGCTGTTTTTACAGTGTCGTCATTATACCCAGAACGCTTCGAAATTGGAAAACCGTGTAGCAGAAGCTATACGTGCAAATAATTGCCGGGACTTCGCCGCTTAGCCCTCGAGTCCGCAGGGCCAGTTTCCCAGCAGAAATGCTTCCGTTCTTAAGAAGTCCTGCGAGCAGAGTCACAGGACTACAATGATGAGCGAAGATGGGAATTGCCATGAGGGCAGAAACAAAAAACGCATCACCGAAGAAATCGATGATGCGTTCGAGGGGGTGCGTACTGATTGCGCGTTTAAGACTTTTTTTCCTTTTCGACTCGGTCTGTTTCCTTGGACTGGCCGATTGTGTTTTCCAGCATACGCAAGCGGGATTCGGCGTCTGGTGTGAGAGGTACCGACGAACTCATCACAGCACTCCTTCGAGGAATAAACTCAGATCGAATGAGACGCAGGACGCAACGCCTCGATCACTCGCAGGCTAATCGATAACGCAACGGATTCCAACAAAATTATGTGGTCAAGCGCAGATAGGAAACGCCAAGCGGAATCACGATCGGTTCATTCGGTAATGTCGAGCGGAATAACCCGAACGAGTGATTCAAATTCCGTTCATATTCGCGCACAAAAGTGTGCAGCGACGGAGACACAAAGCGTTATCAACCGCAAACTCTTTACGATTCTGCTACGCGAGGATCTCGCGAACAGGATGATGTTCTTCCACACCCGTTAAGCGGAAATTCAAACCGCGGTGGCGGAACGAAAGCTGCTCGTGATTTATTCCCAAACAATGCAAGATCGTAGCTTGAATGTCGTGCACATGAACTGGATTTTCGATTGTGTGGAATCCAAGCTCATCGGTCGCTCCATGCGACACGCCCGGCTTGATTCCACCTCCAGCCAACCACATCGTAAATGCCTGTGGATGATGATCGCGTCCCATGCTGCGGCCGAGCGCGGCACTGGCTTCGACCATTGGAGTACGACCGAATTCTCCGCCCCACACCACGAGCGTGTCATCAAGCATTCCGTTGCGTTTCAAGTCTTGGATCAGCGCGGCGCACGCTTGGTCCGTTTGTTGGCACTGCCCGCGAACGCCACCTTCGACATTGCTGTGGTGATCCCAACCCGCATGATAGACTTGGATAAAGCGAACGCCTCGTTCTGCAAGTCGCCGCGCGAGCAAGCAATTCTTGGCAAACGACCCTCCGGACTCGTTTGCGTCGAGTCCGTATAGCTTCAGCGTGTCGGCCGATTCATTTGAGAAGTCCATCAGCTCTGGCGCGCGAGCTTGCATTCGATACGCCATCTCGTACGCATTAATTCGAGTTGCAATTTCAGGATCACCGACCGCCTGCAATTGTTCTTCGTTCAAAGCTCGAATTAAATCCAATGAATCGCGTTGAGCGTTGTTGTCGTAGCCTTTCGGATTCGACACGTGCAGAATCGGATCTCCTTGAGACCGAAATCCAACGCCTTGATGCACGGACGGCAAAAATCCGGCACTCCACATCGCCGCGCCGCCGCTCAAACTTCCGCCACTTTGCAGGACAACAAACGAAGGTAGGTCATTTGCTTCGCTGCCAAGTCCGTAGCTGAGCCACGATCCCATGCTGGGTCGGCCAGGCACGCCGCTTCCCGTGTTGAAAAAAAGTTGGGCCGGCGAGTGATTAAAAAGATCGGTGTGGAGCGAACGAACAATGGCGATATCGTCGACGACATTTGCCAGATTCGGCATTACCTCAGAAATCTCGGCGCCGCACTGGCCGTGTTTCGCGAATTTGAACCGAGGCCCTAACACGGCCGCATCCGGTTGAATGAACGCGTAACGCTGCCCCATGATCACCGATGGCGGAATCGGTTTTCCTTCTAACTCGGCGAGCTTCGACTTGTAATCGAACAGCTCCAGTTGGCTGGGCGCGCCCGCCATGAACAGATAGATCACTCGTTTCGCCTTCGCTGGGAAATGCGATTGTTTAGGAGCGAATGGGCTTTCGTTTTCTGCTGCGTGTGCATCGAGGCTTTCTGCCAGAAGCGAAGCCAAAGCTATTTTCCCAACACCCACACCGCAGTCACGAAAGAAGTGACGTCGCGTATTGTTCAGAGCTGCATTCATTTTCGTTTCCTACGGTTTCGAAATCGCTTCGTCTAAATTCATGACCGCACGTGCAACCATCGTCCAAGCTGCCTGCTGCGGAGAAACATTCTCGTCGCCTGCAATTTCGCTGGTGGATAGTTCGCCCGCTTCGAAGCGTTTGACCTGCGATTGGAAGAAATCGACAATCTTCGCTAATTCGGTTTCGCCCGCTGGCCTCGTTAGCAGACGCCTAAAAATAAAATTGGCAGTATCGACTTCTGACAGCTTCTCGGCGCCGGCTTTCGCTGCAAGCGCACGCGACATTTCAAGATACATGTCATCGTTCAGCAGCGTTAAAGCTTGCAGCGGGGTGTTGCTTCGGTCACGCCGCGAAACGCAGTTTTCTCCTGTAGGTCCGTCGAATACTGAATAGGCTGCGAACGGTGCTGTGCGCTTACTAAACGTGTATAGCGACCGCCGATATCTGTCCTGTCCGCCCGACACATTCCACTTTGGACTTCCATAAGCGACGGCCGTTACGCTCTGAGGCTGCGGCGGGTGGACGCTGGGACCGTACATTTTGTCGGAAAGCAAACCGCTGGCGCGAAGCATGATGTCTCGGACCATTTCGGCTGGGACTCGAAAACGCGGGGCGCGAGCGAGCAAATCGTTGTTGGGGTCCTTGTACTTCAACTCCGGAGTCACGCGCGAACTTTGGCGATAAGTGGCGCTGGTAACGATCAGTCGATGGAGCCGTTTCATTGACCAGCCTTGCTCGGCAAATTCACAAGCGAGCCAGTCCAAGAGTTGCGGATGGGTTGGCTGTTCAGCCTGAGTCCCAAAGTCACCGCTGGTTCTTTGCAGCCCTTTTCCAAAGATTGCTTGCCACGTTCGGTTTACTGTGACTCGTCCAACAAGTGGATTGTCGCGACTTACCAGCCAACGTGCGAACTCGAGCCGATTCGTCGGACTGGATTCTGAATCGCTCAACAGGAATGCAGGAATCGCCGGCGAGATTTCTTCTTTCGGGCTGAGGTATTCGCCTCGGTGGTGACGGAACGTCGTACGCGGATTGTCGGCTGGACGCTCTCGCATCACCATCGTCACCGGAAACGCTGGAAGCTTCTTGCGTAATTCTTCGATTGGCCTTCTGGCTTCGGCCAATTCCGGCGCAACGGACAGATAGTAAGACATGAGATCGTTTTGCTGATCTTCAGACAGGTCTGCGTAATCTTTTGTCAGAAGCACTTCGATTTCGTTCGGCAGCTCGTTTGCACTTGCAGCTTGATCGCTCGATACGACTGAAAAGCGAAAACGGCCGAGGCTCGCGGCGAAGTGTCGTTCGAACAACATTTCGATTTCTAGATCAGATCCGCCGGTAAGCGGCTCTGCAAGATTGAGCACCAGTTGGTGACGTTCTCCTTCACGTTGTGCCGTGGACCATCCGGTCGAACCATCGCCGTCCAAGACGTTTTTGGCTTCGCCGTTTCCACTGCCGATGGCGATCTTACCGTAGCTGCGAGACGGTGACACAAACTCGACTTCTCCGCCGTCCACACGAGCGTCCAGCTCACTCAAGAAGAAGTCACCCTTGCGCCCTTCGTAGTAGCAACGACCAGGGCCGCCGGCTGGCAACCGTTCGTCGGGAAGGACTTCCAGCCGTATCGCAGTGATCGGAGCGTCGATTTCCTTTAATGCAAACGACAGCTTGAACACGTCGCGTTTCGTGATGTCGCCTGTTGAAAAGATCGAACCGTCGTCTAATACTTCCAATCGAGGAAGGTTCGTTTCCATTTTGGATGGAACGATCGTCTTCCAGTCCATCGCGTTTTGACTTTGATTAGCTCGCCAGTCGGCAAATCGAGCGTCAAGATTCTGCCTCCGACGTTCGGCTTCCGGTGCGGCACCTTCGATCGGTGGAAACAAGGTCGGCAACTGTTTTTCAAGCTGTTCGATTTCGTCAGTTATCGAGCGCTGACTGTTTGTGATGTCGTCCGATTTGACGAGTAGATCCGGCTCGTCGGCGTTATTCAGCAATGCAAACATTTTGTAGTAATCGGTGTGCGAGATCGGATCGTACTTGTGCGAGTGGCACTGCGCGCACCCGGTCGACAAGCCGAGCCACACTGTTCCAAGCGTCGCCACTCGATCCACCATTGCATAAAACCGGTACTCGAGAGGATCGATACCTCCCTCCTCGTTCAGCATCGTGTTGCGATTAAAACCAGTGGCGACCAGTTGGTCCTGCGTTGGGCTCTCGAGCATGTCGCCAGCAATTTGCTCGACCGTAAACTGATCAAACGGCATGTCGTCATTAAGCGCCCTGATCACCCAATCTCGATACGGCCAAATGGATCGCTCGCGATCCTTTTCATAACCGTTTGTGTCCGAGTATCGAGCTAGATCGAGCCACTGTCTGGCCCAACGTTCTCCGTAGTGTTTTGACTCGAGCAGTTCATCGACAAGTTTCTCATAAGCTCTTGGATCTTCGTCTTGCACGAATTGATCGGCTTCCTCAGGAGTCGGAGGAAGTCCGATCAAATCTAGATACAATCGGCGAACCAGCGTGTATTTGTCTGCTTCCGGAGATGGCATTAAGTTGTTTGCCTCGAGTCGAGCAAGCACAAAATAATCGATACCGTTGCGAGGCCATTCCTGCAAATTCACTTTTGGCAACGGTGCCTTTGTCGGAGGAATAAACGCCCAGTGCTCGTCGTACGGTGCCCCTTGCTCGACCCAACGCACAAACAAATCTTTTTGCTCGTCCGTTAGTGTGTCGTTTGACTTGGGCGGAGGCATAACTTCGTCCGGATCAGTCGACAGAATACGGCGAATGAACTCGCTGTCGTCCGGATTTCCCGGTTCGATCGCTCCGTGTTCGATCGCATCCTCGCGAATGTCCATGCGAAGTTCGGCTTCGCGGTTGTTTTCATCAGGGCCGTGGCACGCCAAACACTTTGCAGCGAACAGCGGACGAATGTCACGGTTGAAGTCAACTTCGGCTTCGTCGCCGACCAAAGTGCTTCCAATCAACAGCGATAGAAGAATCGCTTGGCTGTATAGTTTGAGGTGATTCATCATCGTCGAATCTGTCGAGAATGGGTGAAGCTCAGGTAATTCATTGGTTGCGTTCGCGCATACCAGTTTAACACGGACGGAGACGCCTCGCGCGCCATCGCGACTACGGTGGGTAACGCCACGACCATAAAGGAGTGTGCCAATTGTGAGTGCGAACCGGCACGGTTAGCAAGAGGCGAGCTCGGTCCCGCCGTTTTCTTGGGTGGCTGGTGTCGAGCAAAGCGAGCCCCCGGAAATCCGCGTTGGGGGCTCGGTACGCTCGACCGCCAGCCGCACGCGCCACGTTAATCGGTGCAAGTCTCTGACAGGGCCGTTAACCTGCTACTTGACTTTTCCCCAGATTTTTTCCAGCAACTCGAACATTCGAGGATCGTGCTCTTTGAGTTCCGCGCGAACAAACGGATAGAAATCATTAACGCCAAAGTAGGCTTCTGTCGATTCCGCGAAATACTCTTTGTGATTACTCAGCCCGTAATGACGAACGCGCTCGCCCGTGTAAAGCAACACATCTTCATAGCTCCCTTTCTCTTTTGCTTCCTCAAACGCAGCAATGATTTCGGGATGATCGAAGCCAAGCACTTGGTCGTGGTACGAATGAGCGAGTTCGTGCAACACAACGTACGGATGCTTCGCCCACATGGCAGAATCGAACAGTGCGGTTGCCCGTGGAATGTGCACTCGATTTACAAGATGCGGATCATGTCTGTGAGCGACCAGCCAGCCGCGGTCAGGATGATACTGCATCGACGTTAGTTTGCGATTGAAGAGTTCCAGGCGAATTGGCAGCTTGACCAGTTGATCGATGCGGTCTTGAGGAACGATATATTTCACCCTTTGTAAGTGATTTGCGAGTGCCTTCATGGCTTGGTCGCCGATGTCTTGATAGTCCGGAGACACCAACAGAGGATCGACTTCGACTGTCCAACCTTCGATGTCTCGAACTTCGGGCGTATAGAATTCCGCTTCGACAACACCCATCAGTTCCAGTACCGACTGAGCGAATGCGTTGCCCATCCGAAGATATGCCCGAGCACTACCCAGATAGTGATAGGGATAGTCTGAGCCAATCGTGTTCCATTCTTCCAAGTTCTCCTTCCATCCTTTTTGGAAAACGGCGTCTGCTCTCATGTCCCACAGCACGTCGGTTGGAACGACCGAGACGTTGCCTTCGAATTCGGGTAGTTCCGCGGCCTGTGCCTGCGCGTCCTTGAACGCCTGTTTCTTTGGGTTCTGTTGTTGCTCAAACAGTCCGCCGACGCCCAACTGACCGATGACAAACGGCAGATTGGGTTTTCCCAAATCTTTGCGAACGTCGCGGATAAAATTCGCCATGTTCTCCGCATACTCTGCCGTATACGAATCGTTGACCATATCGTTCCAGCCTTGGAACCAAACGAAGCCAGCTAATTCAAGATCGCGGTCTGCTAATTCGGGAAAATGCTCACCGACGTTGTCGAGCGTCTCGCGAACTTCTGACACCATCTCGCGATAGAAGTAGCCAAACGAATCGCTGATCTCTTCAGCAGTCGTTTTGGGTTTTCGATTGCGAGCTTGCTGCAGTAGTTTTTCCAGCGTCTCTTCGCTCGGCATGCCGGAACTAGGTGGTCGGAAGTCGCGAAACAGACTTTTGCCGCCCCACGCTGTCTTGATGAGCACAATATCTCCGTCGATATGTTGGGCGATCTTTTCACCAAAACCAAGTTCCGGACCGATGCAGTTCGGGCTTCCAAACCCTGCGGTCAGTTTGCCTTTGCGATCTAAGAACTTGATCCTAACCTTCTCCCAGACTCGGAAATCTGTTCCGTCCATGACGTGAGCGAATTCCATCGCAGTGTTGGGATCGTGAGCCTGATGTTCGAGCAAAGAGACCTTTGCTTTTCCTTCCATGTTCGACTGCCCGGCCAACACAAATACGTGCACTGGCTGGTCCGCAGCAAGGGGCATCGGACAAAAGAAGCATATTAATAAGGCGAGTTTCGCTAAACGGATCATGTGCTTAATGCTCGTTTGTGGCGAAACGAGTGCGTGTTTGCAGGGAAATGAAGCGGCCAACTCAACCACCGACCGCCAATCGAACCAACGATTAGATCACGTGCCGCCGCTCTCGTCGAGGCTCGGCTAATTTAACGCGCAGCGTCCCGCTACACGTAGTCAAAATAGCTTTGCTGAAGAAACACCAGTCCATCGCAGGCTACGAAAGTGCAACACTGGTTTCGGGCAGCCATCCCAGACCGATCTGTTGATCGCGAAGCCTCAGGTATTCGATCCTGCACTGTATGCGTGAACCAACAGGTGGCCAACGAGTGTGGTCGAATGGCAAATGCGGGGTACTGACTACTCTAGAATGACCAATGTCGATCAAGCCTGTGAATTCTGATCCGATATCGACGATCAAACCAAATGGTTGCGCACACGTTACGACACCGGGAACGGCATCACCGACTGTGATCGTATCAATGTACTCGTAGTATCGCTGCCATTGTTCGATTCGGATGTCAGTCAACTCGCTTGGTTGGGCGGTAAGAAATAGCTTTCCACCGACGAAGTTAGCAACGACTGTGTTAAGTCGATCCCCGACGGTCGGCAGCCCTAAACGATCGAATTCGGCTGGATCGTCCGAAAGCGAATAGTACGGCAAGAGAGCTGGATATTCGGACTCTGTTCTTAAGTGGATATACCCGCCAGGGATTGCGTACGTCGCATCCACTTCGTCCATAAACTCAACGACACCGGACATAGGCGAGCCCAGTTTGTGGACATTTCGAATTACTGACCACGCATCAACCGCCAATGGTTCCTCCACCTGGTTAGACGTACGTTAGCGAAACGGGAATTGACTACCGGATCTCAGTCGCCGAGTTACAATTGGTGTCCCAGTGCCGTTAGTAAACGATTTGACACGCGTGGCAAGCAAGTTTCTTTGCGTTCCATTTTGCGGGCCCGCATCTGAGGCCGCAAGATGGACAGACATTCGTCCTTGTGCCCGAATGTGCAAACAAAAGATACCAGACCGGCTTCTTGATGTGGTTTCCGATCAGCTGCGCAATCAGCCGTCCTGACGAATTGATTTCACTTTTGGGCGACCGTAGTTCGTTGAGAGCCCAGTCTTCGAGATCATCCGTAAGCATCCAAATGTCATAAACATGCCCTGACGCCAAGGCCCACGATTGCATCTTGCCGTAGGTATTTCCGACCAATTCGGAAGTGTGATAGTTCGGGATGTAGCCCAGGCAATCGCAACAGTAGAGAACAGACTTGTTGTTGCCAAAACCGTGTCCGACAAGGACAAACTCAGTACTTTCGTTGCACGTACAGCGGCCGTCGTGGCGTGCCCATGGCGTCACGGTTTCGACTACGTCAATTTGCGAAACGAGAATCCCCTCGCAACGCTTAATGATAAGCTCGTGTTGGCGCCACGACTCAAATGCGTGACGGTCTGTAAACGTGCACCAAATCCGAAGCTCAATTGGCGTAAGATCGAAAACGACCATCTCGTAGTGATACCAAATCAAGCCGGCATGCCAGAGCGTCGGGGCCAACAATCGCCATCCCGAACCCTCGATGTCGGTCGATGGCGGATAGAGCGTGATTTGCGCGGGAACGTCGCCGGTCATGGTAATGCGAAGATTTCAATTTCGACTGAAGAGACATCCTAACAGATTACGCGATGACACGGCGCGTGACGCCTCCATCCAACACGGCGTCCATAATAGCACGAGCTATCTTGCCACCACCAGACGCAGAAGGCTCAATGGGCGAGATACCTGCATAGTCGCTCGATTCATCGCAGACATTGCGGAGGTCAATCAAAGTGGCGTTTACAGCGAATGCCGTGCGCGAAATTGCGTCGTTAAAAACGCATAACCCTGCCAGCTCTGAATCGGCGAGTCCGGGCACCGAGTCGTAGATCGTGCACAGTGTAAGTTCACGCTGAAGCGTACGAAGTTCATCGACCAATCGCCGATACTCTGTGGCAAATTCCTTGCACGTAGCACCGAGTTTGTCGAGTGCTTCACGAACGCTGTTCGTCGAATCAGCAAACAGATTGCCAGCGGTCCAAAGCGCGTCGTTGCCGCCGACGCTGAGAACCAGATGAGTGGCATCAGATGGGATTCTTCCGAGTTGGTTAAAAACGGTCGCAACAGTGGCACCGTCGACGGCGACAAGACTGACGTCCCATCCGTCTGGCAGAAGGCGTTGGACATGCCCCGTGACAGAAGGACCACCGGGAACATACACCGCGTTATCAAAGATTGAATCGCCAATCAATACAATGTGACCGTTCACAATTACTCCGATGCGTGACGTAATGCAATCTGTTTATCGGTAGGACTCTTGGCGCACGGGTCGCACGTGGACACACGCCTCCATCTCATTCCAGATGAAAACGCGTGCGCCGACTACGCACATGTCAACCGATGAATCCACGTCGTTACTGCTACCGTCAGTGTAGTGTAGCGATTGGACGAATTGGTTCGCAACAGATTTGGCTTCGAGGGCCGCACAACCGAGCGTATAGACTTGCGGCTCGCGAAGCGTTTCCAGGTTGGATGACCGTGAACTGCGTTATTGTCAATCCAAGAATGCCACGTTGCGCATGGCTCGCGATTCGTGTTCGGTATTCATGACGACGCGATGCCATCCGTGGAGCGTGATGGTGTTGTGGTCCGGGTGACGAATCCGACCGCGAACGTAAACACCGGGATTTCTACGCATCATCTGCCAGCCCCATTTCTTTGCGTTGTTGTTGCCGGACAGAATCTTGCGGTACTCGTTCGTGGTGACTCCGTTAGGACGGCGGTTACAAACGTAGACCACTTCGCCTCCAGTGCGGTAGCAGAACTCGGCCCAGTGCGGCTTGCCTCCATTGCCTCGACTCAATGGTTCGTTGGTGAGAAGCAGCGATTCATTGATTGCCATGTCAGTAACGGGCAAAAAGAACCATTCGCCCTGACGAATAAACGCTGCGTTCTTGCGTCGGTTTCGAGCCCTGCCAGAAACGGACTTTTGAGCGACAGCGTTTTGGACGGCGCGAGGCTGCAATGCTTCCTTTGCCTGACGCACCGTTCCGACGGGTGCCGACTCGGGAATACCCGCCACAAACCAATGCCGCTCGTCGTGCCCGCAAAGGTATTTGTTCTTTGCACCGTCTTCACGAACCAATAGGAGCAAGTGTCGGTCTACGGGTTGCACATCGAGCACTTCGATTTCTGGATCGGCACCAACTTGCGGCGTGATCTCGAAGAACTCGCCTCGACGATCCGAACCAATGTTGAGTGAAACCAACCCCGAAGTCCGCATCCGCCGAGTCGGCCGACCCACGACCTTTAGTCGTGCTCCAATGCGTTCAAACTTTTTGTTGAGTAATGAAGTATTCATGACGATCAAGACAAGTTAATCACGGTGAGGTTCACAGATGCTGTGCGAGCTTTTTTCTCCGTTGCTTTTCAAACGCTCGTTGACTGCTCACTCCTCGTCGCCATCGTTCATGATCAGACTGTGACCCTCGATCCAAGTTGGCGGTTCACACTTTGCCGCTAACTTCCGGATGACCTGCTCAGGGACAGGATTCGAGCGACTCTTGTTCTGTTCGAGCAACCGGTCAAAGCGAGGTTCGACGTAGACCAGCTCGATGCGAGCCTTATAGTTGGCGAACAGATCAATCCATCGGCTGCGAGTCTGCCTCAGGATGTTCGTGGCATTAAAGGCGAACGACGTGCCCGATCGCAGATATTCCTTACACCGCTCGCGAGCAACCTGGACGACGGAACCCTGATCGTCGGTCGGCTGGACACCGAGCTCACTGCGGACAGTATCCAGCGAAACGACCGGCACGGTATCTCGTTTCCGTGCGAGCCATGTGTCTTTGCCGCTTCCTGGCAGCCCGCACATCATAGTCACCTGGCAAGCGAAATCCTCGTGCGGGACGTAGTGCAGATTTGGCTGACGCAGCCGGAAGAATGTAAAGCGGGCGTGGTCGTTGGCAAACGCGTAAGGCTGGTCATAACAGTTCAACTCTTCAGCCTGCAGTTTCCAGAAGTGAAGATTCTCTTCGGCGCGAGTCATGCAGTTGGTGTTCCGACCTCGGGTGTCTGCCAACGCGAACAGATACAGCAGCTGGTTGTTGACAAGCCAAGACAATCGCACAACTTCGTGGGTCGGCTCATCTCGGTCCAGTAGGAACGCTGGACGCCCGTGATAGCGAACAAGTCGGGCAATTTCTTCACGAGTTGTCAAATCGCAGCCGAGATCACGCAGCACGGAACGGGCAATGTGCTCACCTTTAACAGCGTGCTTTGGAGATCGAACTCGTCCTGTTTCCGGATCAACCTGTGTCGTCAGCGGCTTGGCAACATCGTGAAACAATCCAGTGAAGATCAGCTTTGTGAAGTTGGAAGGCGAAAGCGTGAATGACAAATCGTCATGCGGCCCCCGCCTCCCGCCTTCATCTTTCATCCGAGTGACTTCTTCAATCACCATCTTTGTGTGTGTCCACACATCGCCTTCGGAATGCCACTCGGCATCTTGCGCGCATTTGGCCATCGCTCGACACCACGGCTGAACTTCGGCCCATGCCAAAATGTCGTCAATCGAAGACTGTTTGAGTTCCTCCCAGTTCATGACCAAATATCCACATCGTCAGCGAGTTCGTTGGGTACCATTGCTTGATGCTGCCAATGCGTGCTTTGCTTGACCTTCTCGACAAACTCTGGCCGCACACACTTTGCACGACCGGTCACGACACCACCACCTTCCGTTCGCAAGTACAGCCCTTCCATCAAGTTGTCCGTGCGGCTCGTGTCTGGGTCCTCGAATTTGCTGCCAAACTTCGACGGGCCGATCAACCGGCCCAGGTCTCCGCGCCCGATTGCGCCGCGATGGATGACCGGAACGGTCACAATGCCAGTGCCTTCGAGTAATCTCGATCGTTGGTCTAGGCCGAGAAACGCCGACGCCTCTTTGTCGTAGACGTCGAACTCGAAAAAATAATGCGACAGCTGTTGGTAAAAGATTGAATGCCGAGCGTAGACCCACTCACCGAACAGGATGAAGCGTCGTTCTAACCGTTCTTCCAGCGTCTGGCGTTTGACTGCAGACCACTGTTTGAACAGGTCGTACTGTGGGTGCAT
>JAGQPC010000287.1 GCA_020426925.1 Planctomycetales bacterium
ACACGAACGGTGTCTCTTCCCGCTGCTGACTTTGTCGGTGGTTCTGCGCGGCGTTCTTGGTCGGACCGCCTTTCGCCGTGATTTGGAGACTCTGGATGACGTTCTGTTTGTGAATCCTGCACTGCAGATTTGCTAGACGGAGACTGTGAGGTCGCGGAGTCTTCCGTGATCGAAATCTCGCTTTCTTCGTTGACAAAGATGAAAACGTCTTGCAAAGCATCGACAGACTCAATCGCTCTCAGTGTGATGGTCCAGCTGATGTAGCATTGCTCGGGATCCAACTCCTCGAACTTCGGCAGGCCATTTGCATCAAGTTGCACATCGACGACTTCACCGAGCTGCGAGAGTTCGCGAAGCAGCATGAGTGGATCTTGTCCAAACCTGAAGAAATCAGCGGATGGCTTGAAACGCACTGTGTACGTGCTGTCGGCGTTATCTGAGTTTACGCTCTCGTTTGAATCGCATGCAGCAGGATGATCCTCAGGTTGAGAACCATTCGCCAGATGCAGGCTGGCAACGATTTCTTCAACGTCGTCTGGAGGAGGAGTTTCGTCTCGCTCCGAATCGATTAGGCCAGTTAGCGTGTCGATCGACCGAAAGAGCAATCCAATAAGTTCGGTATCCGCTTGAACTTGCCCATCACGCATTCGATCAAGGAGATTCTCGAGCACGTGCGTGAAGCTGGCGACGCCCTTCATATCAAAAGTGCTGCTCGCTCCTTTGATACTGTGTGCACCTCGAAAAATCTGATTGAGCAATTCTCGATCGTCGGGCGAACTTTCCAGTTGAAGAAGACTAGCCTCCATGACTTCCAAATGGTCGCCGGCTTCTTCAAAGAAGGTTGCGCGAAATCTGCTTAGATCAATTTGCATCGTTGCCCCCTGGATTCAATTGTCGTCGACGAATTAATCAACGGACAACTTTATCCACCACTTGAAGGAGTTTCTCTGGCTGGAATGGTTTCACGATCCATCCTGTCGCGCCGGCGGCCTTTCCTTCTTGCTTTTTGGAATCCTGCGTTTCCGTGGTCAGCATCAGAATAGGAACCGTTTTGAATTGAGGTTTTGCGCGCAGTTCTCGAATAAGCGTGATTCCATCCATCACGGGCATGTTCAGGTCAGTAACGACAAGATTGACCGCCCGACTCCCCACGTTGTCGATCGCTTCCTGACCGTTGCCTCCTTCAACTACTTCAAAACCGTGTTGCGACAGCGTGAAAGAAACCATCTGGCGCATCGACGTCGAATCATCAACTACAAGCGCGGTTTTAGACATTTGGAATCCGATAACCTAAAAAAGTTCAACATCAGCTGACGTGCTTTCTTCATTCGAGTCTCCGTGCACAATACGTTCGGCATCCATGGTGTAAGCTTGCGATATGCGTGTTTGCCACTCCTCGATGCGAGGAGCGACAAGTGATGGACAGACTTTGTTCGTGGCTGGAACCAGCAAGTCGCGAATTTCGTTGATCGCTTCGACGATGTGACCAAGACGCTGGTTAACGGCGTCTTGAAACTGCAGTGCGACGATCGTATTGGATACTTCAAACCCGATGGAACTACTCGTATCCGACAGGCGGTTCAGAGCGGTCGAAACGTCAGCATTGTGCTGATCCAGTTGCTCAACAATCGCGTTGCCTGATTCGCTAAACCGATTTGATTTGATGGTGTCCGACGAACGCTGCTCCTCGATCATGCTCGTCGTAGTGTTAAGCAATTCCCCTAAGGCTTTGACGGTTTCGCAAACCTGCTCGTTAGTACTAACCGCCAGACGTGCGAGAGTGCCCGTCTCTTGTGCGACCACGGAAAACGCTTCGCCCGCCTTCCCAGCTCGGCCCGCCTCAATTCGACCGTTGAGAGCAACGATTTTCGCCACCTCAGCAAGCTTTGTAACGCCGCAGAGAGACTCCATGACAACGTCAAGTTCTGATTCAACGTTTTGAATTCGTTCTGACGTCGAAGAGGAAAATGATGCTGACTCTTGAATGTGAGCCACCATTTCTTCCATCACGGTCCGAGTCTTGAGAATCAGATCTTCGTCATCGGTAGATTTTCCAGACGTAGCGGCTTTCGCCATCGACACGACTTCGTTCGTTTCCGAAACAATGCCCATCAGACTGCTGCACGACTGGACAACTTTGGCTTCGATCTCGTGAGAAATGTCTGCTAGCTGCTTGGTAACCAGATCAAGGATCGGCACGCAAACGGCAGCGTCAACATGCAGGCTGTCATTGCATTTGCGGACAGACGGTATTCTCACGGCCTGCCGAAGCGCACTTGACACCCATCGTTTAATTCGACGCATCGTTGTGGGAATTCCGGCTCGACGTAGCAATTCTGTTCACTCGCTCATTGGTGCAATCGCAGTACATGAAGGGCAGTCGCGTACTAACGTATAGCTCATTTCAAATACAGCATTCCAAGCAATCACGTTTCGTCGTTTGGATTTCGTACAATCCGAAGGTGACAGCAGACGCATCACCTGAGCTGCGATGCGCACTCTCGCCGCCCTACTGCAGCAAGTCCGCAGCGCCAGCGGTCTGCAGCAGCGATTCCACTTCGTAGGGAGGATCTGCCAATTTGAGCGAGCCACCGGCACTCGTTAGGGCCGCTTTCGCGGCCAGCAACACCTGCAGCGTTGAGCCATCAATGAAGTCCAATTCGGAACAATCAATCGTGATGTCCGTACTATCACGCATCGTGTTGGAGATCTGTTCGTAGATTCCTTGAACTTGCGATAAGTCCGCTCCGCCTTTCAGAGCTATGGGTGGCGATGTCGTTGCTTGTTCAGCCATCGGTCTCTTTCCTAAGGGTAGTGTCTGTGAATCTGCAACAGAATCAGAATAGTTCGATGTCACATGTGTCGTTTGTTGCGTCAGCCCCATCTTGGACAACACGTTCTGAGTCCATTGTGTAATCGGCTCGCATCTGCGTTTGCCATTCCTGCAACTTGGCTTCAGCCTCGCGTCTGTTGGCGTCCTGAACAAGCGGCTCAACCCGTTCGCGAATCGAGTTAATCGCGTTGACGACATGGTCAATCCGCTGATTCACCGAATCCTGAAACTGTAGAGCCACAACCGCGTTTGATACCTCCTGCGCCACAGAACCTCTCGACGCCGTGAGCAGACTCAAGCATTCCTTAACGTGCACGTTATAGTCATCCAGATAGTGAAGGATCTCGTCACTCAAGTCGTAGCAACGTGTTAGTTCGGCGGAATCATTTGCCTGGCGTTCTTGGATCATTGCGGACGTTTCACTGAGCACTTGATTCAGCCCGTGAACGGTTTCGCAGACACGCAGGTTTGTTTCCATTGCCATGTTCGCAAGGCTGCCCGTTTCGGTTGCAACGACAGAAAACGCGGCCCCGTACTCACCCGCCCGAGCAGCTTCAATTCTCCCGTTTAATGCAACTACCTTCGCAATTTCTGCGATTTCATTAACTCCTACTAAGCTCTCAGTAACGGAACCCAATTCCGATTCGACGTTCTGTAATCGCTCTGCGGTATCCGACGAGAACGCACTGGAGTCTTTCATCCGGTCTAGTAATCCATGCACGACATCCCGCGTAGTTTCAATCAACGCATCACCGCTGGGACCAGTTCCTGATCCTTCCACTTTCGCGAGCGCACTTTTGGCAATGTCGTTCGTTTGAGTCACAATGCCAGTTAAACTTGCGCACGATTTCACGACTTGGTGTTCAACTTCCGCTGCGATATCACGCAATTGCGTCGTTAGAATCTCCAGCATTGGCAGAAAGCCAGCGACCTCGACGGCAAGTTCGTCGGACTCGTCTTCTCGATTCGTTGCGATGATGTCTTCGACCTCATCCGCTTCTTCTGGTTCGGCATCGGCACGACGAGCCCAAGCCAATCGAGTAAGTAGATTCATCACACCACTTCCACATATCCAAGTTGCCAGAATCGGCGCCTACAATGCTCAACCGTAGCATTGTGAAATCAGCTGCGACTCCGATTCCCGACCGGACAGGGTTTTCCACATTGATGACCGATGAAAATATCCCTCGCACATCTGTAGCGAGAATATTCGTTGCTTGTGCGGAATGCGAATCGTACGCTTGGACATCCACATTACTTCGTATAAACAAGCAGCCCGAGCGCCAGAGACTTTCAACCATGTCGACTGTGCCCGATTTCGAAGTGCCAACGCACTGTCACTGTAATCCAAACGCTCACTTGCATGTCGGAAGCGACGCGAATCTGCAGCGAGTTCGGAAAGCCCTGTACATCTGCGTCGCAGGCATATGTGTTTTACTGGGTGTGATCGGCATCGTCTTGCCCGGCCTACCGACAACTCCATTCTTGCTGCTCGCTAGTGGTCTGTTGGCAAAATCTTCACCGCGACTGAACCACATGTTGCTGACAAACAAGACGATCGGGCCGATTCTTCAACAATGGCAGCAGGAGCGAACGATTAAGCCAGCAGTAAAAACTCGAGCCGTCGTTCTAGTATGTGCCATGCTGCTATTGGTTGTCGGGCTCACCGATTCCTCGACGGAGCTAAAGATTGCGATATCTTCGATGGGCGCATTCGGTCTGCTCGTGATCTTCTACTTGCCGACGTCCAAAGCTAGACTGGCAAGCACAAAGTAGGCGAGCGGCCAGCGTGCGTAAAGCCTACCCAATCGGTTCTGCACCGGGCGGAGGCGTGCCTTTTCCTTGGGTGACATACTCTGCTCGCTGATTCGCGTAATCACTCGCCGAAGGAAGATCATCGTGAGAATCGCAAGCAGTCGTCGCGTTTTCGAAGAGTCGTTGCAGGAATGGTCGACACCAGCCGCAGCCAGTTCCGGCTCCAAAACATTCGCTTAGCTGCGCCACGCGGCGAGGCCGTTCGATTCGAATGTAGTTTTCGACTTTTCGACGAGTGACATGAAAGCACAGGCATACTTCGTCATCAACGTTCATGCATTCACCTGCCTTCGCGCTGTGATTCAGTCGCGGTTGCCAAACGCAGCGCGATTTGACGAGCCTGTTCGAATTGCTCTAGGTTCAAGGCTTCACTGGTCATGTGCTGGTTAAGCTGGCCGCATCCGAAACTCACAGTCGGCAAGCCTCGCGCGCTCAGCCAATTCGCATCAAGCCCTCCGTTTGCGATCGCTAGTTCTGGTTCGAGCCCGATCGAACGAACGGCCTCCCCGGCAAGCTGCACCGTGGGTTCGTCTGTTTTCAGACAGAAGGAGTCGTAGTCCAAACGCCCGTCAAAAGTAACGTGACCTTGATGTCCGTCCACACTGGTTACTCGTTTCGCGGCATTCTGAAACGCCTTTTCGATTTCTCGCACAATACGTTCACGGAACTTCGAATCGTGACTGCGAGCTTCAGCACGAATCGACACGCGTTCAGTGACGACGTTCGTCGCGTCACCTCCACGAAAAACGCCGACGTTGCTTGTACCAGCCTTGCCATTTTTTCGAATGTCTCCATGCCAACCGTTTTCGTGCAAATCGGCGACGGCCAACGACGCAATTGCTATCGCACTGACTCCTTTTTCCGGAGCATTACCCGCGTGACTCGCCTTTCCCGCAATATCGATTTGCATGCGGTACCCACCCGTTGCACCGATCGTCAGCTTACTTGGAGATCCGCCGTCCCAGTTAAAAACAGAAGTCGGTTTTCCGAGCGATCCTAGGCTAACGAGCCGCGCGCCGTGCAGGCCAATCTCTTCCTGGATCGTCCACAAGAATGTGAGCGGCGGACGCTTGAGGCCATGCTTCAGGATTTCCAGCGCGGCCAACAGCGTTACGGCAACACCGGCTCGATTGTCAGCTCCTAAACCGGTTGAAGGATCCGCCGACTGCACCATTGAGCCTTTTTTAACCGGCCTGCAGCCAACACAAATGGGGACCGTGTCCATGTGCGCCATCAACATTCGTCGCGGAGCCTTCGTCGCACCGGGAATCTTGACGATTAGGTTTCCGACTTGCCCGGCGATTGGCGTCTTTTTATGCGCCGAATCAAAACGAATCCACGATTCTTTTGCGCCTGCCTTCATAAGCTGATCGCAGATGAATTTCGCGCACGCACCTTCTTCGCCGCTCTTGCCGGGAATTGCAAGAAGTTCCATCAGCAGTTTCTCAGAACTGGCTGTAGGTCCAACTGATTCGGATTTTGTAATGCTTTTCCTTTCCGCCATTGCAATGCCTGCCAAATCTAACCAAAAAGTCGGCCGATCGATCTAATAAACATTGTCAGTCGTGATGCGGCCTCGTCTTCATCCGGTTTCGAACCTTTCGTCATTTGTGCGTTAACGATTGCGTCAAGTTCTCCTTTGTCGATCCAAAGTCCAAGACACGATTCGCAGCGATCGATCTCGACTACCTTGGAACCCGAATACGAATATCCAATTCTCTGCAACCGCGCGTTTTCACACTTCGGGCAGCGCATAAACCCTTTCATCGGTCGTCGTTCTGCGACAGGGTTACCAAAATCTTTTTCAAGCTGCTCTTCGACCCCGGTTACATGCTTGTCGCAGATGCGTTCAAGTTCGCCGGCATCAAGCCACAGACCATCGCACGTATGACATTTATCGAGTATCGTGCGCAACACGACGACATTTTCCAAAACCGTTCCATCTCGAGGACACTGCATAGTCACAACCTTGGACTCATCGATGTTTGTACAAAATACCGAGTACCATTTTCGGTTTCGTTGGGTAGATTGTAACGTCAAACCATCCTCCGGACATCGACAGCATTTGGAGCCACGATGATTACTTTTGCCCTGAGCGCCCGACGGTTTGCGTTAGTGTTCGCCGCGACAGCGTTATTGCTTGCACAGTCGACGCCAGCGCAAACGACAACTCGGGCTGAACCAGAAAAGCGGCTGAACATCATTTTCATTCTGATCGATGATCTAGGGAAGGAGTGGATTAATTGCTACGGTGGCGAGAATATTGACACGCCAAACATCGATCGCTTGGCAAGCTCGGGATTGCGTTTCGAAAACGCCTATTCGATGCCGCAGTGCACACCCACGCGCGCATGCCTCTTAACGGGGCAGTATCCGTTTCGCAATGGCTGGGTGAACCACTGGGACGTTCCGCGCTGGGGTGTCGGCTACTACGATTGGAACAAAAACGCTTGTTTTCCCAAAGCAATCAAGGCAGCCGGCTATGCAACTGCGATTGCGGGAAAGTGGCAGATCAACGATTTTCGCTTGCAACCAAACTGCTTAAACGACATGGGCTTCGACGACTACTGCATGTGGACGGGCGGGGAAGGTTCACTAAGCGATCAAAACCACGAGCGAGTTTCAACTCGTCGTTACTGGGATCCGTACATCCACACGAAGGCTGGAAGCAAGACTTACGATGGCAAATTCGGTCCAGATATCTACAACGATTTTGTGCTGAACTTCATCTCGCAAAATGCGAAACAGCCGTTTTTCATCTACTACCCGATGGCACTGACACACGGCCCTTTGGTGCACACTCCGCTGGAGCCTCACGTCACCTCGAGAATTGACAAGCACAAAGCGATGGTGCGATACGCGGATCATTTGCTTGGCAAGGTTCTGGATCGACTGGATCCATTGAAACTCCGCGACAACACTCTCATCGTATGGACAACCGACAACGGCACTGCTAGAGGAATATCAAACCGAATGCATGGTCGCGTAGTACCAGGTGGCAAGGGCTTGACGACGGAAAATGGCGTGAACGCACCGTTTATCGTCAGCTGTCCAACTGTTGTTCCGGCAGGCGTTACAGACGCATTAGTCGACTTCACCGATATTGCTCCGACGTTAGCCGAAGTTGCGGCCGCACAACTCGAATCAGGCTACGTTTACGATGGGTTTTCCTTTGTGGACGTTTTGCTCGGTAAATCCAAACAATCGAAGCGACAGTGGATCATGGCAATGGGAGGCCAAGCAGGAGTCGCCACGGACAACGGGATAGAAAACGTCTTTGAATATCGCGATC
>JAGQPC010000288.1 GCA_020426925.1 Planctomycetales bacterium
AAGGAGACTGGAACGGCGATGGCGATTTCAACACGCTCGATTTGGTGTTTGCCTTCCAGGTAGGATGGTATGTTGCATAGTGGGCTATCCGTCATGCGAATTCGATTCACAATCCGCCGACTTTTGCTGACGATGCTGGCTATCGCTCCGATCATCGCGACCATTGGCGCGGATATTCGTCGAACCGAAAGAAAAGAAAGGCTCTCGCGCGAGTTTAGGCAAGCGTGCTCGGAGTTCGCCGACCTGCTAGAGAAATCACTCCCGCGCCGGCTCGACAATTTCAAGATTGCCAGTTCTGAAATCTCTGAATCCGGCAGCTTTACTACGGTCGCGACTTCTAAGTATACAGACGGCGGTGGCCACAATCTTGGCGTCGAGTTACGAGGCGTGACGCATGCAGCGTTCAGCGAGCAGCCATATCGCGGTTATCGGCATCGGTCATCACGCGTTGAAACACTGGACATACCGGACGTCGGTAAGGTGAATGTTCGATGCACGGACCTTTACGCGGAAACTCTCAACAGGACACTCCAACGGGTCGTTGTTTACGGACACAAAGGCCAGTGGACCGCCAATCGAAATTTTCTTGACGAACCATGTTGCGGATTGCAGATCGACATCGTCCCGAACGACGAAGCTTGGACGAATCATTACACAGACCCCGCCGCACTATCTTTGGCCGCAAACGTCGTTAGCGAGTTGCATCGGAATCTCTACACAGCGAGTTCTCCGAAAAGAGAGCGGTAAACTAAATCGTCAGCTTACAGCGGACTTCCGGTCCATTGAGCCAAATAGTCCTCAGCCACTCGCGACGCGATATTGCTTTCTGCATCTCGGTTTGACATGATTATCGGTTGATTGATACTCCGCGTGCCGCACGACACTGCGTACCGGCCTACGAAACTCCAGCAAGTTGCGAAGGAGACACACATGTCAAAGTCGCTATCACGTCGCCGTTTTCTCAAAAAGTCGGTTGCGGCAGCAAGTGCCATTGCGGCCCCAATCATCGTGCCGGCGGAAGTGCTTGGAAGAAACGGTGCGGTCCCACCGAGTGAACGAATTACCATGGGCGGAATCGGTGTGGGCAACCGGGGCTCGTACGTGCTATCTCGCTTCCTTCCGAATCCGGACGTGCAGTTTGTCGCAACCGCAGACTTGCAACGCACGCGCCGCGAACGGGTCAAGGCGATGGTCGACAAGCACTATGACAATAGCGACTGCGTTCTCTATCGAGACATGTATGAAATCTTAGGGCGCGACGACATCGACGCCGTGTTGATCACGACCGGCGACCGTTGGCATACGCTCGCGTCAATCTTGGCCGCCAAGGCGGGCAAAGATATCTACTGCGAAAAGCCGTGCAGCATGACGATCGAAGAAAGCCGGATGCTCGCCGACGGAATCGCTCGGTACGGTCGAGTCTACCAAGCTGGTACGCAACGTCGCAGCATCGAAAATTTCCAACTTGCCGCGCATCTCGCACATTCTGGAAAACTTGGCGAACTAAAAGAAGTTCACGCCAACATCTTGGCTCCACTGACACACAACCCGTGGCTGCCTGCTGAACCCGAACCGACTGTCGATGAGTGCGATTGGAATCGATGGCTCGGTCCGTGCCCTTGGCGTCCGTTTAACTCCAGCTACGTTTCTGGCGGCTGGCGAGGGTTCACCGATTTCCACGGCGGCGGAATCCTTGAATGGGGTTCGCATACGATCGACTTGTGTCAGTATGCGGCCGGAATGGATGATTCTGCCCCCGTCGAGTTTTGGGCCGACGACTACAACTTCGGTATCTATCACTCCGAGTGGCGAACGACCATGGCCGCGCCAAAGAACAATGTCATTTATGGGCGTTATTCGAACGGCGTGAAATTGGTCATGCGAGACGGCGGCTGGCAGGGCCTCGGCACGTGCAGCGTCAAATATGTCGGAACAGAAGGCTGGGTCGAAACAGGTGACAGCGGCGCAATTCGAGTCGCTCCGGATTCTCTGCGAAGCGAACTGAGCGTCGTCACAATGGCCGGCACCGATCCGTCAACGCATGTCAGAAACTTCCTGGACTGCGTTAAGTCGCGACAATTGACTCGAGCAAACGCATTGGCCGCCGCTCAAACGCACGTCGCCGCTCATGCCGCTTACGTGATGGCAACACTCGGCCGACCACTCAGATTCGATCCAACAACAGACTCGTTCCTCGACGATGCCGAAGCGAACAAAATGCGATCCCGAGCGTGGCGAGAACCGTGGCACGTGTAGTCGTCGATATTAGAACTGATTGACTCTTCAGATTTACAGTTGGCCAGCTGCGTTGGTTTTGAACAGAGCTGGCCAACTTTAGCATTCGAGGGAACTGAAAATGCGCTGCGTAAACCTACTCGCTATGATACTACTGAGCTGCCTGCCTTGTGCGATGGGCGTAGCTGCCGACGATGCCGCGGAACTTTTGAACGTTATCAAGTCAGCTGACACGTCGGATGTCGATCGAGCCAACGC
The DNA here is from genome assembly GCA_020426925.1 of Planctomycetales bacterium. Classification (GTDB taxonomy): domain Bacteria; phylum Planctomycetota; class Planctomycetia; order Pirellulales; family Pirellulaceae; genus JAGQPC01. The sequence goes on from JAGQPC010000288.1 coordinate 2,494, forward strand.
CTTCGAAAAAATCGGCGACGTCGCAAGCGAAGACGCAGTCGAGACATTGACTAGTTTTCTCGACGACGAAAAATGGTCGCACTATGCACGCTTCGCTCTGCAAAAAATGCAAGGGAAAAATGTAACGGACGCTTTGCTCGAGCTAGTCGATTCGCTGGAAGGCGAGCTCCAACTTGGATTGATCGACACGATTGGCCGCCGCGGCGACACTGCGGCCGTGCCACATCTCACGAAGATGCTAAAGCACTCTGACGCGAAAGTTGCTTCTGCGTCCGCCGCTGCACTTGGCGGAATCGGAACAGTGGAATCTGCGAACGCTCTTGCTGAAGCACTTAGTTCCGAACAAGACGCCGATCGCAAAGAATCGCTCGCATCGTCGATTTTGTTGGTGGGCCAGCGTCTTGCGAAATCGGGGCAGGCCGCAACCGCCATCAAACTGTTCGATCAGCTGAGAACCTCCGACTTGCCAAAGGCGTTTCAGCTTGGAGCCACCTATAACGCGATGCTCGCGCGAGGCAGTGACGGCGTCGAGCTGTTGGTAGAACAACTGAAATCATCCGACCAAGAGTTTTTTCGAACGGGGCTGGCAGTCGCTCGCGTTCTTCCAGGCGAATCAGCGACCAAAGCCATCACCGAGTTGCTCGAAGCGGAATCGTCATCGGACCGACAAGCTCTGCTGATCCAAGCTTTGAAAGATCGTGGCGACGATCGAGCTCGCGATGCGATCCAAAGTAAACTCGAAAGTGATTCGCCCGATGTCCAGCTCGCCGCAATCGACGCGATTGGCAAGTTCGGTGATGAGTCCGTAGTGCCCACTCTTTTGTCGATTTGCAATGCAGACAATCACGATGTCATTCTTGAATCACTGGTGGCACTCCAGGGCGCCGGCGTAAATGCGGCGTTGACCAAAGCAGCAGAATCGAATGGCGTTACCGCGGTTTCGATCAAAGCGTTGGGGCGACGGCGAGTGAAAGATGCCGTACCGTTGCTGCTGAAGCTGTCTGCTGCCGACGCGGGTGAGATCAGCCAAGAAGCGATCGTTGCTCTTGGGTTGGCCGCGTCGCAAGAACGGATTCTCGATCTGTTCGATTTACTTAAATCCGCCAAGACCGACGGGCACAAAGAAGCCATTCAAAGTGCCATTCGCGCTGCCGTCTTCCGAAGCACTCAGCCAGACGCGTGCGCCGAAGCGTTGGGCGCGATGATCCCCAGTTCAAGCGGCGATGATCGCGAGTTCTTGCTGGAGCAATTACGAACGGCGGGCGGAAAAAAGGCAGTCGCACTCATGCGAGCTTGGGCGACCGGGTCGGATGATACGTTGCAAGACGACGCGACAAAAACCCTGGGCCGTTGGCTCTCCGCCGACGCAGCCCCTGTGTTGCTAGAAGTTGCAAAAGGCGATGGCAAGTATGCCAGCCGCGCGCTCGCAGGATACATTCGCATCTTCCGTCAGTTTGAACTGCCGGAAGAAGAACGAGTGGCCATGGCGGCCGAAGCGTTAAGAGTGGCTCAACGATCAAGCGAGCGAAACGCTGCCATCGACGCGTTATCTCGTTTTCCGTGCGTCGGGTCGTTCGAACTCGCTCTGGATCAACTCAACGCAAAAGGCAGCGAAGTGAACGCCGGAAACGCTGTCCTCACCATCGGCCGAACGGTCCTGCAACTTGATCCGGGTAAAGGCAAGGCCGGCCTCGAGCAACTAGTCGCCGCAAACGTGAACGAAAAGCTGACCGATTCCGCCAAGGAATTGCTGAGCGCGAACTGAAATGGCTAGCGCGAACGGCGCTTTGATCGTCACGTATTATCGTGGCGGTCCCAGGATGTCGTCGATCTATCGCTCCTGTCCGGTACCAATCTGATCGAATAGCCGACCTGGACTCAAGAAAACGGGCTATCGGTATCGAACACCTTGTAGTGCGCCTAAAAATATGCGTTCCGAGGTGGCATCTTGAATTGTTGCCGAAAGACGTTTTCGCTCAACGCTTCGTCAGCGAATGTGCCGATACCGGTTGCCCGACGTTCTTCGTCTTTGCCATCCAATCGTGTCCCGCTGAGCGCGTGAAACGAATGGACAAGTTCGTGAGCCAAGACAATATAAGGATCGGCTTTTTCCCCCTTACGTGTCATCACCTGTACGTTGCTAAACCGCATCTCGCAGACAGTGCCAGTTCCGTCGTTGGCTGCCGATTGGTCAACCGCTCTGTTCGCACTACCGCCAGCCATCCAAAACGGGCACTCGGCCGGGGCAAACCGAGCGTCTTCGGTAGCCGTCATTCCCGTGACTTGCGCGTTGCCATCTGCATCGTACATCGTCTCACGCTTGAAACCACTTTGTGTAAAGTTGATATGAGTGGGTATACACATGACATTGATACCAGGCGGAAAGTCGCTTCGACTTCGAGGCCTTGCTTCTGCGATCTTTGCCAACAAGGACTTACCCGCCTCCACTTCGCTCAACTTTCGAAGATTTTCGACAATAATTGGCCGAAAGAACGGGTTCTCGCCCGTGTCATACTTCACTGCAAAGCCATCGAAATCCGCCAGTACTTCTGTAACTTGGGGCATGATATTCACTTCCTCATGTTGTCTGTGAAAACTCAGCGCGGCACCGGCGGCGCTCACTCAGCTTCGCAACTATCGGTCGTGAGTTACCTTCCGTCAATTTAGAATTTCGGGGACTTCGTCAACCAGACGAGCATGGTCTGGTTACGAGGGAAGTATCAACTATCAACGGCTAGCGCGACGAGTCAAAATTCAGCCCCAGCAGAAGGCAAATTGCGTGCATGACGCTTGTGCCGTTATTCGCCGGCCAACGCCGTACAACTAGGCTGCATGGATAACCCACAGGATCGGCCCAGCTCCCAATGACGTATTTTCCGCACTTCGAGGCATGCCCGTCTCGAACTCACGCTCATCGATTACAGACCGACAAATCCGACACCTAATGATTGAACGGCACTGATCGCTGGTACCGCAGAAGTGCCTCCCTGTTGTTCGTTTGCATTGTGCAGACTTGCTTAATTAAGCGTTGGTCGATTCAATCAGACCAGCGAATTGGCATGTTGTTTT
>JAGQPC010000289.1 GCA_020426925.1 Planctomycetales bacterium
TAACACTCCAAACTTCAGTAATGGCCGCGATGAGATCTCCGCCCAAAAACTGATCACCAACGCCGTTGAGCACGAGACAATCAGCAGCCCGCCAACCAGTTCTCCCCAGCGAATGTTGGATTCTTCTAAGCATGCCGCGATCCATTCCGTCCAAGTTCTTCGCTGTGCCGCGACAGACAAACCGCCTGTTGTAGTCGGCGTGGCTTCAGCTGTATCGCCAGCGACTTTAGCGTTGTCGCGCGCCGCTACATACTTTCGTGCCCGTTCGCTGACCGACTTAGGCAACGAGGTATCGGTTGTTGTCTTGGCTGGCGGCGCGAATTCGGGTTTCTGTTTCGGGATGTCGAGGACGATGGGTTCGTTTACGATTTGAGCAACAATCGGCTCAGAACTTGTCACCGCGTCTTTCGGTTGCTCGACACGTTCGCCAGCAGGTTCCGCCGCGTCAGGTTGCCGCGCATTCGCGAGGTTGGCGACGTGTAGCCCACTGGCTCGACGCGCAATCGCCAACAGCACTTTGCGGTAGGTCGGTTCGTCGATTAATCCACCTTGCAGCAGTTGCTCAAGTTCCACACGTAGGTTGTCAGAGGGAGCGGCAGGCTTGCCGAACAGCGTTCGCGCCAGTGTCGCCACAAACAGCCAAATCCCGTGCCCCAAGAGCGTGACGAAAGTCAAGAACAACGCAATCAAGAAGAAAGGCTCCATGTCACTGTTCCTCACTAAATGACTGTAAGTGTATACCTACAATATATGTAGCGGCGAGGCACCGGTCGAGACAGAAACGGTGACCACGGCCCGTTCTTTCGATTCTTTTACCGTTCCGATACGATGTTCACTGCAAATTGGCATCTGTGGATGATTCTTAGGCGTGGCGTAATTGCTAGGTAAACGTTACGTAATCACGTTGCAACTGCGGAACAGTCGCTAAGCGAGGAGGTTCAATATGCGTAGTACAAGTTGGCTATTAGTTAGTCTGTGCGTTATTTGCAGCGTTTGTCAGTCAGCTCACGGCGAGAACTGGGGACAATGGCGGGGACCGTTCTTTAACGGAACGACGAACGAAACGAATCTTCCGACGCAGTGGACTCGTACCGAAAACACCGCTTGGGTCGCAGAGTTGCCCGGTGCCAGCGCAGCAACTCCGGTCGTTTGGGGCGATCGAGTGTTCGTGTCCAGTGTCGACGCCGGTCGTGACAAACTCGTCGCGATTTGTATTGATAAGAAAACGGGCAGCGAAGTGTGGACTCGTGATATCTCGGATACGATCCGCAAGGATTCTCGCAGCACATTCTCGTCGCCGTCACCAGTCACCGACGGCAATGTCGTAATTTTCTTTTACGGCAATGGAGACTTACTTGCGTACGACTTTGATGGTGACGAAAAATGGCGTCGCAACATTCAAAATGACTATGGTCAATTCGCGTTTTTGTGGACTTTCAGCACGAGTCCCGTTCTGTACGACGGAAAACTGTTTTTGCAGGTTTTGCAACGTGATGTCGCTGTTGATGGGCGCGGTTTTCGAGATCGCAAAAACGAGTCATACCTAGTGGCGCTCGATCCAGCCTCTGGCGAGGAACTGTGGAAGCACATTCGTCCCAGCGAGGCAAAGATGGAATCTCGTGAAGCTTTCACGACTCCGATGCCCTTCGAATTCAATGGGCAAAAGCAGTTACTTGTGATTGGTGGCGACGATTTAACTAGCCACGACATCGATACGGGCCAAGAGCTTTGGCGATGGGGAACGTGGAACCCTCAGCGAATTACTCATTGGCGGCATGTACCGTCGCCGATTGCTGGCGATGGAACGGTTTTAGTATGTGCTCCAAAGAAAGATCCAGTGTACGCGATCAAGTTGGGCGGAACGGGAACGCTCGGCGACGAAGCTGTGGCGTGGGAGAGCAGCGATAATCGAATTGTGTCTGCCGACGTTCCGACACCCGCGTTTTACGATGGCGACTTTTTCGTGCTCAGCGACGTTCGCAACACGATCATGCGAGTGAATCCAAAAAACGGTGAAGTCGTCTGGCAAGCACGCACACCTGGCCGTGCGAAATTCGAGGCGTCGCCTACGGTTGCGGACGGCAAGATCTACACGGTCAATTTTGTTGGCGATGTTGTGATCTTTGATGCCAAAACCGGTGACGTGATCAACAACATTTCGATGGATGAAGCAAGCGAGGACGCGATTCGTTCATCGATCGTCGTGTCGGACGGACAATTATTTATTCGCACCAACGCAAAACTTTATTGCATCGGCAAGTCGTCGTAGTAGTACTTGCAACGCATGCTAGAAACAAAGCGCCGACGGATGAAAACGTCGGCTCATGTTTGAGTCGAGGGATCAGAATGAGAAAACGAGCATTAGGTGCCAGCGGTCTAGAACTTACGACCATTGGAATTGGTACGTGGGCAATTGGTGGCGGGGATTGGAAATTTGGCTGGGGACAGCAGGACGAATCAGAAGCGATTGCCGCGATCATTCGCGGAATCGAGTTAGGGATTAACTGGATCGACACTGCCGCGGTTTACGGAAACGGACAATCCGAGGTTCTCGTCGGCAGGGCGCTCAAGCAGTTGACGTCGAAGCCGATCGTCGCGACGAAATTCGGTCGAGTGATTCAACCAGATGGGAGCATCTCCGCAATTATCAAACGCGAAAGCGTCATTGCCGAATGCGAAGCAAGTCTGCGTCGGCTGGATGTCGAGGCGATCGACCTATATCAAATGCACTGGCCCGAACCCGACGCTGACATCGAAGAAGCGTGGCAGACGATGATCGACCTCAAAACGCAGGGAAAGGTCAGGAACATCGGCGTTTCAAATCACTCACCCGAGCAGATGGCTCGACTCCACGCGATGCATCCCGTTGCATCGTTGCAACCGCCCTACAACATGTTTGCTCGAGGAATTGAAGACAAAACGTTGAGCTTTTGCGGCGAAAACGGGATTGGGGTCGTTTGCTACAGTCCGATGTGTAAGGGTTTGCTGACCGGGAAGTTTTCGGCCGACCGAGCTGCAATTCTTGATGAGACCGATCATCGCTCGCGAGATCCAAAATTCAAATCGCCTTTGTTGGAAGTGAATCTAAGCTGTGTCGATCGACTCCGGCCGATTGCCGAGCGGGCCGGCAAGACGCTCGCTCAATTGTCCATCGCCTGGACACTGCGACGTCCCGAGGTGACTTCTGCGATCGTTGGCGCTCGTCGCCCTGATCAAATCGAAGATACCGCTGTGGCTGGAGACTGGGAGCTGAGCGATCAAGAAACCGCTGAAGTCGAGTCTGCGCTGCAACTGCGAGAACTCGAGCTGGAAGCGTTGGGAACCGTTGACCAGGGGCGTGTGTAGCGAACGCCGAGGCCTGGCACATAAAAAAAATGGCTCGGCTTGCACAGGCAAACCGAGCCTTTGTTACCAAGCAGAGTTATCCGCTTGAAGGTGGCCGCTAAGCAGCCCGCCGGCGTCTTAGGTAAGACCACCTCGCTGGCTCATACAGAAATAACTCAAAGAACACCTCCTTCCTACTAGACCTCTCCGTGCATCTGAATGCCAGAGACAAACACACGCGAGACACTGCTAGTCCATCGCACTGCGGAGTGCGAACGATACTTCTATATTGGCAGAATTCCCCGACCGTGCAAGCCGAATAATTTGCGATATTCGGCAAGAGCGTGATTTCGCGGAAAAAGTTCGCGCCCAGACGCGACGTGCTTAAAGAAATCGTAACGACAGCTTGCTACTGCTTCTCAAGTGGAACATGCGGAGTCGACTTCGATCGTAGCGGAATCAATGTCCACTACGATCGATTGATTAGGTTAGCGTCGTCAGAGAGTACTGAGTGCTATCGGCCCGCTTGTTCACGGTTCTGTAACGCCGCCATCATTTGTTGAACGGCGGCTTTCTTGCCAGCTTCTAGGATCATGTCCGTTTCGGCCTGGGCGTCGAGTTCGACAAAGCCACCGTCGTCGGTGGGCCTCGCGGTAATGTGTCGTTGAGCAAGGTTTACGGCGACGTCTGGTTCAACGCCGTTCCCGCTGATGGCACGTTGGGAAGGAGAATAGAATTTAGCCGTCGTTAGTTTGATGCCGGCGTTTACCGTTCGCAGCTGGAAAATCCCCTGCACGGAACCTTTTCCGTAGCTTCGTTCACCGACGACTTTTCCAACTCCGTGATCTCGGATTGCCCCAGCAAAAATCTCGCTGGCACTTGCGGAATCCCCGTCAATTAGAACAACCAGAGGAACTCGCCACGTACCTGTTTCGTGGGCGCGGTATGACGAATTTTCTCGAGCACTGCGGCCACGCGTTTCCACAATGACGCCTCGTTTGATAAACAAGTCGGCGACTTCCACCGATTCATCGAGAAGTCCACCGGGGTTACCGCGGACGTCAACAATCAGCGTTCTCATCCCTTGGCGGTGCAGAGCCCACAACGCATTGCTGACGTCTTCGTAAGTCGTCTTTTGAAAGCTTGAAATTTTCAAATAACCAATTTCGTCGTCTTTATCGATGATTCCTACGTCTTCAACGCTGGGCACTTCCACACGTTCTCGACGAATGTACAGCCGACGCAGTTCGTCGCCGGTTTTGACACCAACTTGAACGTATGTGTTTTCTTCGCCTCGCAACATGTCCGCTGCACGTTCAGCTGAAACAACCGAGGTTGCTTGACCGTCGACTTCGACGATCCGATCACCCTTCTTGATTCCGGCGCGATCAGCCGGTCCTTTGGCGATTACGTTATCGATCAAGAGCGAGTCGGCGTCTGGTTTCAATTCGATGCCTAGTCCAACGAAGTTTCCTTCGATTTGTGAATAGACTTCGTCAAGCTCGTTTCCGGTTAAGAACGTCGAATACGTATCCAACGCAGATGTGGCACCGCACGTATATTCCAGCACTGAAGCTGTTCCTGGAACGCCCGTTTGCTGCGCTACGACATCCGAGGCCCATCGAACAAAATCAAGAGCTTGCCTTCGTGTTTGATAATCTCGTTTAATCTGAGTCTGCCAGATCAGATCGATCACTCTCCGGGATTCGTCATAGGACAGATTGGTTTGATTTGTCTTTTGAAAGGTTTGATCTCGCAGAGCGATGCTGAGGCCAGTCGTGCCGTTTCGCAATAATGCATTCCAATTCGGAGCATCGACATAGTTGGACTCGATGCTGTGCAGCAGCTCATCATATAGATCGAGTGCTCGGTTTTTCGAGACTGTGCGTAGCCCTTGGTAAAAACTGGAATCGTTGTAGCGTCGCTCTAAATCAAAATGCAGTCTGGCGACTCCGAGCCGGCGACGCAGTCTGTTTCCTGCTGATGACTTGAGGTCAGGTTTTGAAATCAAACGGACTGCGTCTTCATAGTGCGTTAACGCTTCGGCCCAATCTTCGCGTTTCTCGAGTTCAAGCCCGCGGCTGATGATTTGATCGATATCGGCAATTTCGTCTGCGAAAGATGCCGAGTCACCGCGAGCAATAGAAAAGTTGCCAAGCGCGGCAGTCGCGATTACGAATATCGCGAAGAGAGTCCTACGTTCCATCTGATAGTTCCACTTTGAGGGCGTGACACTGTTGGAACGATCTGATTCTTAGTAACCACTTAACGGTGGAGCGAGGTTACCAAGACCGTTGAACTCGTGCTTAACAGTGTCGTTTCAGGATTTCCAATCACAACCCAGGAGTCAAACCGCTAGCGGAATTCTCCCGAGAAAATGTAGACCACGTTTTACGTAGGGTCAAAGAAACCAAAAGAAATCACACGCCTGTTTTTCCGCACAGTCGGCTTAACTCAAACGGTCGAAGTCGGTAGTAGCGGCTGTTCGGACAAAAGAGGCTGTGGGTTCCTTCGGCTACGCGGTCCCTCACTCGGATGCAGCGTGCATCAAGACATCTGTGTCAATTCAAACCCGCAGGATTCTAGGCAGTAGCAATGTGTCCGGCAACGAAATTGCCGCGATCTGTTTCAATTCGTGAATGCACCAGCTGCATCACAGCTTGAAGTGCTTGCGGCGCGCGTTGCGATTATTCAAATAAGGCCGACCCAACTCTTACGATTGTTGCGCCTTCTTCGATCGCAACATCAAAATCACCGCTCATGCCCATCGAAAGCTCACGAATCGTTTCACTGTAATTGAGCAGCGAATCGCGAAGATCTCGCAAGGCCGCAAAGTCACGTCTCGCTTGTTCTTTGCCACCCAACAGACTTGCCATGCCCATGATTCCGCGAACCGAAATGTGTGAGTACAGATCGAGCCGCTGCACGATCGACGACATGTCGGACGGGGCGAATCCGTGCTTTGTCGAGTCTCCGGAGATGTTCACTTCCAATAAGACGTCCGTGGCGCGGTTCAGCTTCGCTGATACTTCGTCGGTGGCTTGCAGTAGTCGCTCGCTGTCTACAGACTGGAAGAGTGAGATAATCGGTAGCGTTCGCGCGAGCTTGTTTCGTTGCATATGCCCGATCTGATGCCACTCAATGTTTTCTAGATCCGCAAGCTCTTGCGCTTTTTGCCACAGCAGTTGCGGCCGACTTTCACCTAGCACCAAACATCCCGCCTCGACCAGTAAGCGGGTCTCTGCCGCATCTGCGTACTTGGTTACTGCGACCAACGTAACACTGTCCTCTGTCCGACCGGAGCGATTAGCAGCGTCGGCGATTTGTTGCCGAACGACTGTTACGTTGTTTGCGATTCTTTCTTGAGCAGTGCTCATTGTAGCTATTCAACTTCCACTAGCGTCTCGATGTCGCCGTCCTTTGTGAATCGGCCGAACAGAAACTCCGTCGTGTGATTTTGGCCAAGAAATGTGCGATTGGCTTTCGGCCCAAGAGATCGATAGATTAACCATTGTTCTTTGCCGATTTGGATGCGATATGCCACTGCGGTGTCGATCGGGACGATCTGCAGTTTTTCGGCGACCGTCAATTGCCTCCATGTCAGTTGTTTCTTGGAGCGTTGGGCGTTGAGATCGATAATCAGCGGTGAGTAAAGCGCGTCGCCGCGCGTTGACTGGCGCAATATCCCGTCACTAGCAAGGTTGCCAAAATGATGACCTGCTCGCCATTCGGGCAACGCCAATGGGAGGACTCGGCCCACAGTCGTCCCCAATTCCATGGTGAGTTCTCGAGTTTCTTCTTTGGCAGAAAGGGAGATCCCGTCGACAAAAGGCAAACGGCGTTCGTACTCGATATCGGTTTGTGTTGCGCCAAGTATTGCGTCCGCGGTAAAGAGGAGCATCTCGTCGCGGAACAGAGCATACTGCCGCTGCAAAACCAAGCCGTGTTGCAGGACTGCTTCGAGCTCTACGTAGTCGACATCGTCGTCTGATTCCCAGCAGATTTCTTCCCATGGTTGTCGGACGGCAGCCATCTGCCCATTGACTTGCACAGTGGGCATGTCTTGACCTTGGGCGATTAGCTTCTTGCCGACGGCCAGTTCTATCGAAGGACATTCTCGACAAAAATCAATCGCGCAGATTGCCGCGCTCGTTGTCCAATCCGTACGAAGCACCGCGACTTCGGCCCACGCCGAATGCTCACCGGCTGCAGGCAAGTGGTGGATGACCGGCAGTTTACTCTTTGGAAGTGCGGCAGATTGGATGTCCCGATCGAGATCGTCACCAGCGATGGCCATGGCCGCTGAAATCATGTCAGAAATCAGTCGCGCTGGCGTATCGCATTGCGTGAGGACAAGTTGGCCGTCCGCTCGACGGAACCTCAGCGTTTGACGCACGAGCCATTCGAACTGTAGCCGTGCGTCACGGTCAATTCGATTGCCAGGTCCAAACGAGTCGAGGTAAACGCAACGCGTCCAGCACGCAAACAGCAAAGGCAGATACGGCAAATGCCTCGCGTGAGGAACGCCTTCGCCATCGAGCAATTCAATGATCGACTCACTGAGTGCGGCGGTGCCTCGCTGCCCCATTTCGCAGAAGACATCGATACGCGGAAACCAGTACGCGAGCGACAGCGGGAGCTCACACGTTAACAGCTGCCCAATGTGCAGGAGCGAAAAGTCGCTGTGCTTTGTATCGAGCACCATCGAGTTGAGGGCGTCGCTTGCGCAGTCAATCAAATTAGCTGCCAGCGCCCACCACGACTTTCCTGTCACGCGAGGAGCCAAGCGAGAAAGACTTTGCGCCCACGCAACGCACTCCAACGCATAGTCAACGGAGAAGTTCGCGTTTTGTGTCTTGTCTAACCAGTCAGTGACGACAGAATCCCAATCGGCCGGTTCTCGGCTGCTGCGATCCTTCTTTAGCCGGCCCAGTTTTCTAACTAGGTCCACCGAATCACTTGGCGTCTGGCCGGTCACAGACCACAGCAGAGAATCTCGTACGCCATCGGGCAGCAGCTTGCGAAGAGGCACCGGCTTCTTGCGATTAACTAATTTTTGAGCCCATGCGTCCCACGGCGCGTGTTTCTCGATCTGCTGCACAAAATCGAT
>JAGQPC010000290.1 GCA_020426925.1 Planctomycetales bacterium
CGATGTCGTGCACGTCGCCTTTGACCGTGGCGAGCAAGATCTTCGCGCGAGCGGCAGAGTCTTGCAGTCCGTCTTCGACTTTTTCTTGCTCCATGTAGGGCAGCAAATAGGCCACAGCTTTTTTCATCACGCGGGCCGACTTCACGACCTGAGGCAGAAACATCTTACCGGCACCGAACAGGTCGCCGACAGTCGACATTCCGTCCATCAGCGGTCCTTCGATGACTTGCAAGCACCGGTCGAATTGCTGACGAGCTTCTTCCGTGTCTTCTTCGACGTATTTGTCGATGCCTTTGACCAACGCGTGTTCAAGACGTTTCGCAACTGGCTGCTCTCGCCACGAAAGATCTTCTACGACCGATTTGCCTTTTTGCCCACGGAAATTTTCCGCATAGGTAATCAAACGGTCGGTCGCATCAGGACGCCGATTGAGCAGCACGTCCTCGACATGCTCCAAAAGCTCCTTTGGAATCTGCTCGTATACCTCCAGCTGGCCTGCATTCACGATTCCCATATCCATGCCAGCTTTGATCGCGTGATACAAGAACGCCGAATGCATCGCTTCACGCACGACGTCGTTGCCTCGGAACGAAAAGCTGATATTGCTGACGCCGCCCGAGACTTTCGCACCAGGGCAACGCTCCTTGATGAGCCTTGTCGCTTCGATAAAGTTGACCGCGTAGTTGTTGTGTTCTTCAATGCCGGTCGCGACGGTCAAAATGTTGGGATCGAAAATGATATCTTCGGGAGGAAAACCAACTTCTTCCGTAAGCAGTTTGTAGGCGCGTTCACAGATCGCGACTTTGTGGTCAGCTTCGACCGCTTGTCCTGTCTCGTCGAACGCCATCACGACGACGGCGGCACCGTACTTTCGGCAAAGTCTCGCCTGATTCAAGAACCGTTCTTCGTCGTCTTTAATCGCGATTGAATTGACGATCGGCTTTCCTTGAATGCACTTGAGACCTGCTTCCAAGATTTCCCACTTCGAACTGTCGATCATGATGGGGACTCGACTAATGTCGAATTCGCCCGCGATCAAGTTCAGAAAACGCGTCATCGCCTCGACACCATCAAGCAACGCGTCGTCCATGTTGATGTCAATGATGCTGGCGCCGCCTTCGACTTGCTGACGAGCAACCTCGATCGCTTCATCAAATTTATCTTCTAGAATGAGCCGCGCAAAACGACGAGACCCCGTAACGTTCGTCCGTTCGCCAATCATTACGAAGTTGGCGTCAGGCCGGATGTTGAATGGCTCGACGCCGCTCAATCGAGTCAGCGGCGCGACGGTCGTTCGTTTGTGCGGCGAAACGCCTTTGACCGCGTCAGCTATCGCTGCAATGTGCGCGGGAGTCGTCCCGCAGCAACCGCCGGCAATATTCAACCATCCGTTTTCGGCAAACTCGGAAAGGTAGTTTGCCATGTCGGCCGGCGTCATGTCGTACTCGCCCATCGCGTTCGGAATGCCGGCATTCGGATGACAACTAATAAAGGCCGTGCTGACTTTCGATAGTTCCTCAATATGTGGACGCATAGTCTTCGGCCCGAGCGCGCAGTTCATGCCGATGCTCAGCATGGGAAAGTGAGAAACAGCGTTCCACATCGCTTCGACCTTTTGCCCGGAAACGAACGTCGCTCCGCCATCCCCAAAAGTCGTGGAGATCATGACCGGAATACGATTGCCCGATTCTTCGAAGTAACGCGAAATAGCAAACAGACACGCTTTCAGATTCAACGTGTCGATCACCGTTTCTGGAAGCAGTATGTCGACACCCCCTTCTACGAGACTAGCGACCTGCTGGTAGTACGACTGCTGCATGATGTCGAATGTTGTGCCACGGCTAGCTGCGTCTTCGACTTTGGTTGAAATAGCAAGTTGCCTCGCCGTCGGGCCAATGGAACCAGCAACAAATCGAGGCTTGTCCGGCGTCCGCTCATTGAATTCATCGACAGCGGTGCGAGCACAAGCCACGGCAGCTCGGTTGATCTCAGCAACGACGTCGTCCGAAAACTCGAACTCGTCGAGCCCAACAGGGCTAGCTTGAAATGAATTCGTGCAGACGATGTCAGCGTCAGCGTTCAAGTACTTTCGATGGATGTCGGAAATATCGGAAGGACGCGTCAAACAGAGAACGTCTGAGCAATTCTTGAGATCCTTGTGATAGTCCGCGAAACGATCTCCGCGAACATCTGCTTCGCTCAGCCCGAGGCTTTGGATTAGCGATCCCATCGCTCCGTCAAGCACGAGAATGCGATCTTCCAAAATCGAACGAAGTTGTCCTTCAATGTCTTTCTGCACGGTAAGCATGATTCACTTTTAACGGATCAGGGGATATGGGTGGTTGATGCAGTCTGTCGAGATTGCCGCTTCTTGCCAAGTATGCGTTGCTGCGCGTTGTGGAACTGTTCAGCTTCCGTAACCGGGATCTGTGTCATCATCGCGAAAATGCCTAATGACCTAAAGACCGGTACAGGTGGAATCCGATGTTCAGACCGAATGGATATCTCGTTATCCATGCTCAACACTGGATCGGGTGATAGCAAAGCATGTCGAACAGAAATCAAACACCTCGTGACCGGCAGCCAGAATGGAACGCTCCACTGGTTAGCCTGCCGGATATTAGCCAGATCATCAACGGGGACGGTAAAAATGGTTCGCAGATTGCACCAGTTTCCGTTACCGAATGTGCAGCGGTCGACGTGGAACACTTTTACTCTGTTCCTGAGGAACCGTCGCCAACAAGCGAATATCGACCGATTTTGGTGGCCAAGCAGCCTGCTGTTGCCCACACAACCACCGAGCAAGATTCCGGTTCGCCGGCACTGCGTCGGGTCGATCATCCGCAACCCGCTAAGACTATTGATTCGAACCAACTCGCTGAAGTGCGTCAAAGCGTTGAGCTGGATCAAACAGCAGGGTCGAAGCAGAGCATTGATAGCGGAATCGGCGAATCTGCTGAGACAGCGGTGGAACCGGCCGCAAAGAAATTGGTAGGCATTGCCTTCGATTGGAAACGCTGGTCCAACGCGTTGGTTTTCGTTGGCAGCGTCGCCGCGACAATCGCCATTTTGTCGATTCTCAGCGGCGGAAATCCTGAATCGGAAGATCAAATCGGCGGTGGCAATCGAACTCCACTCCATGACGAACCTCTCGACCAATCCCAATCACTCGAAGCGTCCTTTGATGCCGAACCACTAATAGACGAGTCAGACCTAGGGATCGCAGCGCAAGCAGACGTTGCTCCGGAAGTTGAGTTACCTGCGGCGGAAGTGACTCCGTCGGCTCCAGGTAGCACGACAGGCAAACTAGCGGAAATGTTCGCTGTTCCGGAGAAGACTTTGCCTTACGGTCCACCGCATGACGCACAATCTGGTATCGAAACGCCAGCACAAGTTGCTAGTCATCTTGAATCGCAACAAGATACTCAGCCCAACAGCTATCGTCACATCGAGCGATATCAGCCAGCGGAAGATGCGTTCTTGCAGGCTCCTGCCAATCGAGAGTCCAACACGCAGGCCATCAATTCCGAACCAAATTATGGTGACACTGGAACGGCTGGACGTTCGTTTGATACCTACAATCCGATTCAATCGGCTGACGCAGCCACGGATTCGCCGTACTACGAGCGAACTTCGCCTAGCAACTACTTGTGGCCAGAAGATGCTAATGAACTGGCGATTAGATACTTAAGTCGACCAACTCGTCGTTAGTTACTCCCTCAACTCTTGATGAACGAATAGGGACCCATGTCAAATTCCGACAAAACATTCATTCGCGTGTTTCGAAAAGGTGCCCAGACGGATGTTGAGGCAGTTGATGTGCCTAACGCTCAGCCGGTCACTTTGACAGCTACTGCAGACAGGACGCTAGCCGTGCAACCAGACTCGCCGGACTGCGACGCCGACATTCCTGATGACGAAGTTGTCCCTCGAGTGATTTTCGAAGCGTTTGACTTCGAAGACATGACCGGAACAAACGTGATCACGACCGGACTTTTTCTCGACGTCGTCGACAAATACGTCCAGGAACGGTCGGCAGGACGAAATACGTTCGCCAGCTGGGAAGTTGATCGGTTTTCCTTGCCGCGGCCGTGCGAAATCATCGAACAATACGCAACAAGCGTTCTCGACGACGTTTCGAACCGAGCATTAGAGTCCGTCACTCCAGAACGCAACCTGCTTTCTGTGCGAAGTTGGGCTCGAGGCGCTGGCAGGACGACGCTTGCAATCTGTCTCGCACGCCGGTTGGCCTGTCACGGCAAAAGCGTCGTGCTGATTGACGGGGATTTTGACAATCCTCAACTTGCGTCTCAACTGGGAGTGCAGATCGCAGCGGGCTGGGAAGTCGCGTTAAGCGGCGAAAACACTCCCAACAGTTGCTGCGTATCGTCCGTTCGCGACGGGTTTTCTATGCTGCCG
>JAGQPC010000291.1 GCA_020426925.1 Planctomycetales bacterium
CGTGACGCTTGAGCCTTGTTGTCACACGGGAAAAACGCCTCCTTGCACGCAAGCAGCTATTAACGCGAACGTCCGTCGCGTCGTCATTCGCACTTTAGACCCGTCCGACAAAGTTGCCGGCAAAGGCGTATCGCAGTTACGAGAAGCAGGCATCGAAGTCGTCGTCGGAGTTTGCGAATCGGAGGCACAACGTTTACTCGCTCCGTTTGCAAAACTGGTGACCGTGGGCCAACCTTGGGCGATCGCGAAATGGGCAATGACGCTGGATGGCAAAATCGCCACGCACACGAAAGACAGTCGGTGGATTTCGAACGTAAAATCGCGCGAGATCGTCCACGAAATCCGCGGTCGCGTTGATGGAGTTATCGTCGGAAGCGGAACAGCATTGGCTGATGATCCGCTTTTGATGGCTCGGCCCGAAGGAAAACGTGTCGCGACTCGAATCGTTGTCGACTCAGCCGCTTCGCTCGCGACGTCATCCAAACTTGCGATGACTGCAAAAGAAATTCCGGTTCTGATTGCGGTCGGTCCCAACGCTGATGCGGCAAAGTGCGAACAGCTTCAAACGCTCGGTTGCGAAATCATTGTTTGCGACGCACCGGATCATGGCCAAAGACTGCACCAACTGTTCGACGAACTCGGCCGGCGCGACATGACAAATGTGCTGTGCGAAGGTGGATCACGGCTGCTGGGAAATCTATTCGACCAGCGGATGATTGACGAAGCGTGTGTTTTTGTTGCACCCAAAATAGTCGGGGGATCCGGAGCACTGACGCCCATTGGCGGAATCGGTGCGGACCTCATCGCCAATTGTTGTCAGCTGAAAGAAGTGTCAATCGAAACCATCGACTGCGACGTGTATGTGCGAGGATTCGTCGATTACGAAACGGACTGCTGATTCCTTGCGTCCATTGCACGTTGGACGCAATCTCGAGTCTAATCTTACGTTATGGTTTACGACGTAATTGTTGTTGGTGGCGGCGGGAGCGGTTTGGCCGCCGCAGTGAGCGCCGCGGAACATGGCGCGTCTGTGCTGCTGCTGGAACAGCGTGCTCAGCTGGGCGGAACAACCGGTATCGCAGTGGGCAGCTTTACCGCCAACGGAACCTCGCTTCAACGAAAAGCGGGAATCAACGGCGACGATGCCGACGCTCATGAACAAGATGCGGGCAAGTTCCCGGCTGACGAAATCGAGGCACGCAATAATTCGCAACTTCGACGTTTTTTTCTGAGTCACACCAGCGACACACTTCACTGGTTGATGGATATGGGACTCCGATTTCTCGGGCCTCATCCTGAACCTCCCAACCGAGTGCCGCGAATGCACAACGTCATTCCTGGCGCCAAAGCTTACATCGCCACGCTTCATTCGAGACTGTTGAAACTAGGTGGCAAGATACAAGTCAACGCACCTGTGCTCAGGTTGATTCAGTCAGAAGGCGGTGCCGTCGCCGGAGTCGTCGCGTCGATCGCTGGAATAGAAACCGAAGTGCTCGCGAAATGTGGAACGATTCTTGCCGCGGGCGATTACGCAAACTCGCCGGACACGATTGCACGTTTCAAAGGAGAACGGTACCGCGACATCGAAGGAATAAACCCACACGCCGATGGCGATGGACATCGTCTTGCTGCTGATGCAGGTGCGAAGTTGGTCAACATGGACATCACCTATGGTCCAGAGTTGCGATTCGTTCCGCCGAAGGGTGCGACGTTCCAGCAACTGCTGCCCGCGCGCGGCGTGTTGGCTCAATTGATGGCCGCAGTTGTTCCGATGCTTCCGGCATTCGTTATGAATGCGATGATTCGGCGGTTACTCGTCACCTGGCAACATCCCGAGGATGCTCTGTTTGACGATGGCGCCGTTTTGATCAACCGAGAGGGAAACCGGTTTTGCGACGAAACAAGATGGCCTGATCGCGAGATTTCGGTCGCGGCTCAGCCAAGCAAGGAATGTTTTCTCCTGTTGGACGAAGCACTGATCGAGCGGTACAGCGTTTGGCCTCACTTTGTTTCGACTGCTCCGAAGATCGCGTACGCTTATGTCGCCGACTATCTGAAACTTCGTCCTGACATCGCGAAAACAGCACCGGACCTCGACTCGATTGCTCGCCTTCGCAAGCTCCCAAAAGAAAACCTACGCGCCGCGGCTGACAGCGCTGGACTGAAAGGAAATCGTTGGGTACTTCTTGGTCCAGCGCGAGCCTGGTTCACGACGACAGAAGGTGGAGCCGCGATCAACCAGAGTTTTGAAGTACTCGACGAAGCCGGCACTCCGATTCCAGGTTTGTACGCGGTCGGCCAAAACGGATTGGGCGGCCAAATCCTTTGGGGTCACGGTCTGCACATTGCTTGGGCGATCACCAGCGGTCGCCTTTGCGGCAAAGCCCTTGCTCAACGCGCGTCTTGATGTAGTCCTGCGACTCCGCTCGCAGGGCCAGCGGTCCTACTGAACAGCGTCCCCTATCCAGCGACAAGCAAACTCACGGAACGAACGCCCGACGCGAATCGTCATCACGGAACGAACGCCCGACGCGAATCGTCATCACGAAACGCGTCGTCGATAGCAGCGGCCACGGACGATTTTGACGCGGCTACGTACTTACCCCGTTGGAACGCGTAAACAAAGTCAGAACTGTTGAAGTCGCCATCTCCGTTCCAATCGCCTTCGTCAAAAGTGCTGTTTCCATTCAAAGCGTCTTCGTATTCGTTTGCCTGAAATACAAAAACCAAATCGGATGAATCAAAGACGCCATCTCTGTTCGAATCACCAGCATCGAACGGACCAAGTCCTTCAATCAGGATAAGCTGGGTGCGATTCCCACGACCGGTCAAGATATCGACGTCACCGTCTAGGTCGACATCGGCAACATCCACAAATGCAGTCCCTTTTAACGAAGGTTGAATTTCAATTAGTTGCCTTCGCCCAAACGATCCATGGCCATCGTAGTTTTCATACCAGCCAAGCGTTTGCAGTTCGGTGTCTACCGCAATGAGGTCTCGGTCGCCGTCACCGTCCATATCGAAGACTCGAACAGCCCGAGGCCGAGTGTCAAGATTGCCATCAATTGTTCGCTGCGCGGCAAAGTCCCCCGCTCCGTTGTTTTCACGCCAGCCAATTTGCCCAGTACGTGAAGTTATCAGGTCAATATCCTGATCACCATCAATATCCGCTACTGCGTGAAGTTGCACGAACCCTTGCGATTCGGCAAACAAGTGCCGCTTGAATGATTGTCCGTTAGCGTCGTTTTCGTACCAAGCTACATTCGTTGCGATGTCTAGGTCGGAATCACCGTCAAGGTCTGCGAGTGCAACAAAAGAGGAACGGAGGGATTCAACATCAAAATCGATTGGTCGAAGTCGATACTCTGAACCTGCTCCGTCGAGGTTCTCATGCCATTGCACACCTCTGCGAATGTTTGCAGATTCGTCGGAATAAATACTCGCCAAGTCGATGTCACCATCACCATCGATGTCACCGATGTCAATAATGTCTACTCCAAATACTCTTCCTGGGAATGCGTACCCATTCCCCTTGAAATGCTGGTCAGTATTGAGAATCAATTCTCCGAATGTTCCGTCGCCATTTCCTGGCCATATTCCACCGGTCGACGCGATATCTGGGAAGCTATTTCCATCGAAATCGATGAATCCATTTCTATCGTCGCTGTTCACCACCAGCACCCGCGACGCATCAGCCGCAAAATTCAACGCAGTCAATAATTGGCGATTCTCTAGCAGTTCGAACTGGCAGTTTCTGGTTTGACCAACCATGACACCATTCCTGCCAGATTTAATTCAATTTGAGCTGGACGCTACCGTCGTCTTGCGCCAATCAGCGCACCGATTCCAACGAGCAGCGACACGACTGCCGATGGTTCGGGGACGGCGTTGGCTTGGCGAGGCCCTTTTTCGTAGGCCTGCGATTGAAATGCGGTGACGAAATCGGATGAGTCGAAATTGCCGTCACCGTTCCAGTCGCCAGTTCCCCACGTCGCTGTGCCTTTTGTCTCGCTTTCGTAGAGGCCACTCGTGAAAACGCTGACGAAGTCGGTACTATTGAACTCGCCATCGAGGTTCGAATCACCGAAGAATGTGTTCTTCAGTTCTTCCACCCAGACGACTCGGTCGAGTCCCGAAACCACTGCATCGTTGTTCAAGTCGAATGACTCTGTGTTCGTACCAGCTCGAACTTCGGCACTCAGCGCGTCGATGTCGTCGACGTCTAGATCTCCGTCGTTGTCGAAGTCTCCAAGATTTGGGTTCACGATTCCGCTGGGAACGAAACCTGGGCTGGCAATGTCGCCGCCGGGGTGATCGGGAATCATCGATTCAAACGCAGCGTCGGCGTTAGAGGAAATGCCGTCGTCTGATATGGACAACTTCCAGTTGCTACCGTCGTGTTGGTCAGCACTCAGATCCGACAAATAGATCGACGCAAACGTGCTGTCGGCGGGCCAGTTGTTGGAATTGTCCTCGTAGTTTACGAACGTTACCGCGCCTAAGAATGTGTCATCGTTGCGATCAGAAGCATACTTGGCTGCGTCGGTCCAAAATCCAATGCCGTCACCACCGTTGTTCAGACCTGAAAAGTTCGCGGTGCCGATGAAGTTAACGTCGTCTCCCCATGCAGCTTTCATCGACGCTTCCGTTACACCTTTGCTGTTGTAAATAACAGCGGTTTCACCATTTTCGATCGATCCTGCGGAAAGATTCGGTGCCTCAAATGCGCTGCCACTCGTGTCGTCAAAGAAATAGGGCGTTGTGCCGAAATCGATTTTCGCTCCAGTGTTGTTATATATTTCAACCCATTCGAAATTGTCATCGTCTGACTTCGGGTTGTACATGATTTCCGTGATCAGCAATCCAGCAGCCGCGTTTCCAGCGGGTACGATTCCCGGATTGCCCAAGTCTTCTGTGTTGTTGATTTGAGCCGATTCGAAGAACGTGGGCGTGCTTCCATAGGCGCCTGCTTCACCGTTAGCGCTTGCTGCCCAATTCGCAGCAGCTCTGATATCACCACTCCCCTTCCAATAGATCGATTCAGCGCTGGGCGACGGAAAATCACCATCGAAATCGATCCAGACAGCAGCGTTATCGAATTTGACCACTTCCATATTCCCGTCGACGGCACCCAAGTCGGCGGTGTAGGCATCGAAGTTTGGCCAAATGCCGATTTGATCACCGCCGTTGTTCAGTCTTGGCGGACTGGTGACGCCAATCAGTGGCACGGTGGGAGCAAGTCCCCAGGCATTCCGAAAGCGGCTCTCGTCGTAGCTAAGATTGCTGCCGTTGAATAGAACCGCGACTCCACCTGCCGGTATCATCGTGTTGGCGGACGTGGCCGACGAGATGTTCGCGGCTTGCAACGCTCGGTTCATGTCGTGATATACGTATCCGTTCAAGTCGACGGCTGCATTGCTTTCGTTCTTGACTTCAATCCACTCCCAATTGGTGTCGTCGACCGAATCGGCCATAATCTCGGTAATTCTTAATTGTGCCGATCCCGAAGTTGCCATAACACTCACAATTGTGAGTGCACTCAGTAGGGGGATATAGATAGAATTTGGGCTACGCAGTTTCATGAATATTCCTCCGAATGTTATTGCCTCTTGGTCACCTTTCTATTGCAGACAATTCAGCAAGAAATGTACAGCGACTTCAGGTCAAATTAACCAAAAAGTTGCCGCAGCAGGCAGACGGTGGGGCGATTCGTTGATGAGGTAAATTTCGCTTGACTCAAGCCGTGTGTGCAGTATTGAACTTGGCAACCACCGACGAACCACCTTTGACGACGAAGATCTGCAAGAGGTAAGCTAAAACTCGGAACAAAAAACTGCTGGAGGCGCAACAGATGTGGTTATCGAGTCGGATCGGAGCGAAACCGCTTGGCGCGATGTGTCGTCGAATCGCCACGTCGGTCGAGGCGGGACTCGACATTTTGTCGATCTTGGATCGAGAGTCAAAGAACGGTTCATCGACTCATCAGCGGATCATAAGCGAGATCCGCAAAGACATCGCCAAGGGCGAAACGTTTGCCGAAGCAGTTCTCGCACGTGGCAACTATTTTCCGCGTCAATTTCAACTGATGATTGACGTTGGAGAAAAGACCGGCAGGCTTGAGCTTGTTTTGTACAAGTTGGCCGAGTACTACGAACGTCTGAACCGACTAAAAGGCATCTTTCTTGCCGCGATCATTTGGCCCGGGATCCAGTTCGTAATCGCGCTTGGTGTTGTCGGGCTAGTGATTTGGATCCCAAGCTGGTTAGGGCTGGGCGACACCGACATTTTGGGATTCGGGCTGGTCGGAACTCGAGGTTTGCTGATCTATGTTGCACTGATCGTTGGAGCCGCCGTTTTGTTGGGCATGCTTTTTGGAGCAGTACGTCGAGGCTTTCTTGCGCGTCAAGTATCCGAATTGTTGATGCGAACGCCCGGCATCGGCCCCGCATTTCGCACGATGGCTCAACTGCGTTTCAGCAGAAGTTTGGGATTGGCGATCGAATCTGGCATGGACGCGTGGAACTCGGTCGGCTTGGCATTTCAATCGGCTGAAGCTCCTTACTTCGCACAGCATGCCGATCGATGCAAAAAAGAGGTTCGCAACGGATCCGAAATTCATGCCACGCTGCGTGACGTCGGAGTGTTCGATCAAGGGATGATCGATGCCGTTCAAATCGGTGAAGACACTGGAAAGCTGGCTGAATCTCTAGAAGTGCACTCAAAGCAACTCGACGACAAAGTCGATACCGCGTTTCAAGGGCTGGCGATTCTCGCGGGTGTCGCAGTTTGGATCTGCATTGGGCTGTTCATTATCTTTATGATT
Organism: Planctomycetales bacterium; assembly: GCA_020426925.1. Classification (GTDB taxonomy): domain Bacteria; phylum Planctomycetota; class Planctomycetia; order Pirellulales; family Pirellulaceae; genus JAGQPC01. Next base: position 6,824 of record JAGQPC010000291.1, read on the forward strand.
TTTCGCTTGGCATCGTTCTATTTCGGAATGATCAACGAAGCGCTGAACGGGTTTTAGTGACGGAGAAAACGTTTGGCGAACGCGAGTTGAGCCAGCGTGTTCGTCTTTCTTAGCGCCTGCCAAAACAAAAGTTGTTTCTTGCGGCGACGCGTCCACAAATCGCTAGAAATGATCAGGTTCATTTCATACGATCGGGCCACGCCCTTTGTTGACGCGTAAATCGTGTATGGCCAATTCGTTACTCAACTCTGGCAACTCGCGGCAATGAGGGCGTGTTTTTTTCTGCCAGGTGCCGCTCGCGTTATTCGCTCCAGCATTGTTTATCGCAAAGTGGTTCGAATCGCTCATTAGACAGATGCTTGCCCCGTAGTGAATCTGGCTACAGATCCCAAAAGGCAGGGAAGTTCGGCAACTTCCAACGCGAAAACAGCGTTCAGGTCGCTAATTGTCGCTCGACATCCATGCGCTTCAATTAGCCGCAAGTCGGCGTTCCATTTCTTGCACGGTGATGCTGATTTCACGAGAGACGAATTATGATCATTAGACGGAATGATTCTTGATTCCCTCATAAAACGATTGTGTGTAGATTTAATGAAGCCGCGATAAACATCGCGTTCAGATTCTGAATCCTTCCAGCGAAGCGACTAAATGCAAACGAACGTTCGACAAAGACTTAAGCTAGAAACACTCGAGTCGAGATGTTTGCTTGCAGGCGATTTGCGAGTCACCGAGATTAACTACAATCCACATCCATCGATGACTCAATTCGGTGAGCGGGATGCTGATGCGGACGACTATGAATTCATCGAAGTCGCTAATGTCGGCGATGCTCCTTTGCAGCTGAAGAATTACGAGTTCACCGAAGGCATTGAATTCAAATTCGATCGCCAAATCATCCAGCCAGGCGAACGCTTAGTCATCGTTCAGGATCCACAAGAATTCGTCTTTCGATATGGAACCGATCCAAAGCTTGCAGATGGCGATGGTGGAGACAAACAGGACAATGGTGAATTTGCGGGCAGTTTGAAGAATGGCGGTGAAACGTTAGTTCTGAAAAACCCCAGTGGAGCAATCGTCCAGCAATTCACTTTTTTCGATCTTGGTGAATGGCCACGTCGCGCTGATGGCGGTGGAAGCACGTTGGAAGTTATTGATCCGCTTGGCGATCTCAACGATCCAAAGAACTGGCGTGCGAGCGCCGAATATGGCGGATCGCCGGGCTGGGAAGGAGAAGGACCTAGGGGCGACATCGTCATCAATGAGCTGCTAACTCACACCGACCTGCCCGATGTCGATACGATCGAGTTGTCGAACCGAACGCGAGAGCTGATCAACATTGGAGGCTGGTACGTTACTGACTCCGTCGCGAACCCGTTCCGTTACACCGTCCCGGCAGGCACGGAGATCACCGGTGGCGACTATTTCTCTTTTGACGAAGTCACGCTAGGCTTCAGCTTTCGTGGACAAGAGTCCGACAACGCGTTTGTAATCGAGCCCGATGAGACCGGAAAACCTTTACGTTTCGCCGACGGTGTCAGCTATGGCGCGACACAAAACGGCGTCACGCTTGGCCGGTGGGATGACGGGATCGGTGAACTGTTTCCGATGATCGATCGCTCGTTCGACGATGAAAACAGCGGACCGCTCATTTCCGACGTAGTGATCAGCGAAGTCCACTACAACCCAAAGGCAAAGGATGGAGTCGAAACCGATGACTTGGAGTTTGTGGAAATCACAAATAACTCTGGAGTTCCATTGGACTTGAGCCAGTGGCAACTTGCCAAATCGGTTAGCTACATCATTCCAACAGGCTTCATCATTCCGGCTCATACTTCTATCGTCGTCGTCGGATTTGATCCGGACAACGAACCGGCAAAGCTGGAACAGTTTATGTCTACGTACGGCGTTGCGAACGACGCTGAGATTTTGGGACCTTACAGCGACGCGACCGATCCAAATCCTGATCAGCTAGACGACAACGGAGAAACGCTCATTCTGCAGCGTCCAGAAGACATCCTGCAGCTTGGGCTTGGGTACGTGCTCGTTGATCGAGTCATTTACGACGACGACGGTGACTGGCCGACCGCTGCAGACGGGCAAGGACGTTCGTTGACTCGAAACGATTTGCGAGCATACGGTGACTATCCAGAAACCTGGACGGCCTCTCTGCCGACGCCAGGCACATTGAAAGTAGTCGGCGACATTGATGGCGACGGCAAAGTCGGGGCAAACGACATCGACCAGCTATGCATCGCGATTTCGTTTGGCGGCAATCCATCGTTCGATATCAACTTCGATGGTGCGGTCAATCGCGACGACTTTGATTACATGATCGAAACAGTGCTGAATTCGGAGATAGGCGATTCAAACCTGGACGGCCAATTCAATTCCAGTGACTTCGTCACCGTGTTCACCGCCGGCGAATACGAAGATGGCCTCAACCGCAACTCGGGTTGGGCGGAAGGCGACTGGAACTGTGACGGAGACTTCACGTCGAGTGATCTTGTTACCGCTTTCCAAGCTGCCACCTATTCGGAATTCGCCAAACCGGTTACCGCCAATTCTCTGGTTGCTGCCAATCTAGAATTGAACAACGGCACGAAACAAGTCACCGTTCATAAAGACCGCATGGTAGAAACAATCGATGTGCAGCAGCGTGCACAACAACTTTCACCGGCACACGTCGATTCTCTGTTTGCGTCATAGGCAGCTCAATCCGTGAGCTGGCAAGTTAAGCACACCAATCCGCTTGCGGCTTTTCGTGGATCGTAGGCTTCTTTTGCTTTTGCAGCTCGTCGATGCGATTTTCGACGGCGGCAACTTCGTCGGCTGAAGAGTGAACGTTTAGTCCAATGTCCATTGTATATCGCTCGCCCGGTTGGATCGTGACGAACCGACCGTGCTCGCCTTCGAACGATCGAGGGTTCGGATAGTTCGTGCCCGGTTCAATTCCGGTGACGTAGCCGTCTCCTAAAGCGGTCTCGTTTTTCCACAACGAAAAGCACGGAAGTTGTTTGACATTGAAATCAAGACTGGCGCCTTGCTTGCCGCCTCCGCTCTTTAGCAACGCGTGCGAATTACCGCTTGCGTCGCCTAGCAGCGTGAAGAAGTAGACGCGTTCTTCCATTCCGGCGGTCGGTTCCGTGTAGGTCGACCAATGGCCAACTCCAGTCGCCGCCCAGTCATTGCGAGGGACGAGCGTGTCGATGGGAACGACCGCTTCGGCTCCGGCGCCGAGCAACGGATGGCCGAAGTTGACATGATAGAGCATCTGAATTTCAGCGGCGCTGGCCGAATAGTTTTCGACTTCGTCGTGAACTCGAAACCCAGCTTCATTGAATTTGGTTTTGATCACCGCGTGAAGACGCACCTTCGTGAAGTGAAACCGTGATTCTTGCACTACGCCGCGAATGATGATTTCATCGCCATCGACCTCGACACTGGCCGATCTTGCTGGTTTATTGGCGATTCGGCCATGAAGCGGTTTCGAAAGCCGTCCGTTCTCATCAAAGTCCGGTGCGCCGTTGCTCTCGAGCCCACATCGAACAAAAAGTTCGTCGAAGCCATCAAGCCAGCCTAGTCCTGATGGCTCGTTTAGCGCCACGAGACTCGGGTGGACCGGGCCATTCACCGGCGACTGCCAGCCGACTTCCAGGTCGCCTAGCCAACCTTTCCAGATTCCCAAGCCGCGAGTCGGAACGACGGTAAACTTGAATCTCCCGTTGTGAACTTCGATGACGTCGACGCCATGTCGCAGACCGCCTTGAAGTGTTCTCATCCGCACAGCAAAAGACTCAGGTGCACCGGCTACGTCTTCTCGGCCCAATTCGAATGATCCGGCGTGAAAATCTTGAGCGTCGTCAATAAGTTTCCAGTGGTTCCCGGCCATGGCGGATTCTCCCGGCAAGTTTTTCTAAGCGTTTCCGAATGGAGCGTCAGCCATTCTTTGTGAATAGGGTAAGCGTTGCGTCTTCATTTTTCCACTGGAAGCCTCTCATGATCCGGGCTGGCCTGTCGCAGGAGCAGAATCGCGACTCGAATAAGCCAATTGCGAGATTTCGCCATTCTTGCGTAACTTGTCACGTGCCGGAAAAGCGAATAAAACAGTGGGTTCGAATCAAGCAGATTTGCTCCAAGTTGTTTGGTGAAAATGGCTTCGATTCCGTCGTGACACCCATCGCCACAACAAATCCCCGGAGTGCGTAGAAGATGATCTCACCAAACGTTGTAAAAGGTGACAACGTCAAACCTATCTTGGAAAAGGCAATGGAGGCAGGTGACGGCCTGCTACGCCTCACTCCGACGTGGGTGCCACGGAGTTTTCTGCATCCTGGCAAACGAATCAAGCTCCACCCAGATCATTGGTACGCCTACGGAGCGGAACGCGGTGGAATCGACGAACGTTGGTTTGGCAGCACAACGGAAGCAGCCAACGAAGGCCGCGTTTGGCACGAAGGTCTCAGCTTCGTTAGTTTTGAAGGACAAAACTTCTTGTTGAAGGATGCCATCGACGAAGCAGGCAACGCCATCGTCGGTGAAGCGATCTATTCGAAGTACAATCGTTGGCCGGTCTATTCCAAGTTCTTTGACAACATGGGGCCGATTCCTCATCACATGCATCAGTCGGCTGAAGATGCCGCTTTGGTTGGGCAAGAAGGAAAGCCCGAAAGCTATTACTTCTCGCCACAGATGAACAACGTGGACAACAACTTTGCGTACACGTTCATGGGGCTGGAGCCAGGCACAACCAAAGATCAACTGCGCAAGTGCCTGGAAGACTGGTCGAAAGGGGACAACGGAATCCTCGATCTCTCCAAGGCCTACCGCCTGAAGCGAGGTACCGGCTGGTTGATTCCACCTGGTGTTCTGCATGCTCCGGGATCATTGTGCACGTATGAACCGCAATGGGGCTCCGATGTCTTCGGTATGTTCCAGTCGCTTGTCGAGGGTCGCGAAGTTCCTTGGTCGTTGCTCGTGAAAGACATGCCAGAGGATAAGCACCAGGATCTCGACTTCATCATCGGGCAACTCGACTGGGAAAAGAACGTTGATACTCATTTCAAGGAACACAACTACTTAGAGCCGATCGTCGCCAACAGTGGAGAGGGTTGGGTCGACAAGTGGATCGTTTACGGACTTGTCGACGGCAAACAGCTGTTCACAGCACGTGAGTTGACGGTGTCGCCGGGCGCGAAGTGCACGATCAAAGACGGTGGCGCGAGCGGATGGATCACGGTTCAAGGCACTGGCCGCATCGGCAAACTCAATCTCGAGACTCCAAGCCTGATTCACTTTGGCGAAGAAACGGAAGACGAAGTATTCATCTCGCACGAGGCCGCGAGTCGAGGTGTCGAAGTTGAAAACACAGGCAAGGAACCGCTCGTTAGTCTGCGTTACTTTGGCCCGGACACTTTCGACAGCGTGCCCAACGTCGGAGACTATCGAAACTGATAGCAGGCTCAAGCCAGAGCAGTTCGAATCGCGTCATCAAATCAATACTGACAATCCAATATGGAGATAAACCAATATGTCGAATGCAGCCCCTAAGCTTCACAATGCGATGTGGCCGGGACTTGTCGGAAAGGGCGATGAAGAAGGGCAAGAGCCGCCAATCAGCTTGGAACGCATGTTGGAGCTAACGGCAAACGCCGAAGTTAACGGACAAAAGTTTGACGGCATCGACTACTTTCTTTTTCTGCCTCACACGGACCCCGATGCGTCTGACGATGAACTGAGGCGGATTGCCGATTTGATTGCGGGACACAATCTAAAAGTTGGCTCGCTGGTCGCACCGGTTTGGCCAGGAACCGTTGGTGATTCCGCGATGGGCGACGACGAAGCTCAAGGTAAGTTCCTTACCGCCGTCGAAAAAGCGTGCCGAATTGCAAAGGTATTCAATGAACATGGCGTTCGAGAATACGGCGTGATTCGCATCGACTCGGCCGAATTTGGCGTCGAAAAGTGGAAAGAAAACGCAGCGGAAAACACGGCTCGAATTGCCGACACGTTCCGCAAAGCTGCGAAGATCGCCGCCGACAACGGCGAACGCCTCGCGGCCGAGGGAGAAATCTGCTGGGCTGGAATGCACTCTTGGAAAGACATGCTCGACCTGCTAGAAGCCGTCGGCATGCCCGAAACGCTCGGGTTCCAAGCGGACATGGCTCACACGTATTTGTATCTGATGGGATACAACGCACCAGAACATGCACTGCTTCAAGACGGGTACGACGACGCGGCTTTCTACGCAGCGTACAAAGAGATGACCGACAAGCTTCGACCGTGGACGATCGATTTCCACGTCGCTCAGAATGACGGTGAGGTTCACGGCGCTGGCTCGCACGATAAAACTGGAAAGCACTGTCCGGCCGACGACCCCAACGGAAAACTGGACATCGTCGAATGCTCGAAGTATTGGCTCGAAGGTGCGGCCGATCGAGGCATCAAGCACATTTGCTGGGACGGCTGTATGTTCCCGAACGCGATGCTTGAAAACCAAGAAACGTGGAACACGATTCTGGACGTGATGATCAAAGTTCGCGACCAGCACGGTTGGTAACGACACTTCAAAACTATTAATTCTCCAAATGGAAACAATGGAATAAACAATGGGTCAAAAACCACTCAACATCGGTATGATCGGCTACGGCTTTATGGGCCGTGCCCACTCGAATGCGTACTGCACGGTCAACAACTTCTTCGACTTAGAATATCGACCTGTCCTGAAGGCTGTCTGTGCGCGTAACGCCGAGAAAGCTAAAGCGTTCGCGGATAACTGGGGATACGAGTCGGTCGAAACGGACTGGAAGAAACTAATCGCGCGCGACGACATCGATGCGATTGACATTTGCACACCGAACAACTTGCACAAGGACATCGCGATCGCCGCTGCTCACGCAGGCAAGATGATCTTGTGCGAAAAACCTCTGGCGATGAACGTCGCCGAGGGCGAAGAAATGTGTGCCGCGGTCG
>JAGQPC010000292.1 GCA_020426925.1 Planctomycetales bacterium
GTTGTTCGTTACCGTGAACGAATCGTCACTCGCCGTCGCGTTGTCCGGTTCTGCCTCACCAAAATCAAGGTTCGAAATTGTGCCGATGGAATCATCAATCGAATAAGCCGACGTGCTGCTCGTCAGTTGACGGGCGCCCGATGGTTCGATTCGCACCTTCGCGTCGTTCGCAGCACCTCCTGTTGTAAGCCGAAACAGTCCTGACGAATCGGTCCGGGTGCTAATTTCGTTTACGTCGCGAATGCCGTTGTTGTTGTCGTCGATATAGACGATCTCGTTGCCGAGCCCCGACTCGCTAGCGTCGAAGACTCCGTTTTCGTTGACGTCACTAAACCGACGACCGCTGACAAACCCAGTGCCTCCGATCGACTCAATGACGATCAGCTCGTCGTCATCCGTTACTGCAAGATCGCTATAGAGCCCGCCGTCAATGTCGCGTGTCGGGATTTGCTCGAGCGTTTCCACGACAGACATGTCGAGCACTCGAGCGAATACGGTAAAACCGCCATTTTGATTGTCCAGATTGGCCGAGTTGTCGGCCAGGTTCACGAAAAACTGGTTCGTAGCACTGTCCGGGTCGCCACCCAGCTTGGCCATCGCGACGGTTCCACGCAAGTTGGAAATACCCGGCTCGTTTTCAACAGGATCGTCATCATCGATCGCAGTGAACTGTGATGTGGTCGTGAAGGTCGTCGAGCTTGTCCGGAAGCCGCCACCCTGAATGACGAATCCAGGGAGCGATCGGTGGAAGAATGTATTGTTGAAATCGCCGTCGTTCACATAGTTCAAGAAGTTCTCGACGGTCTGCGGCGTTTCCTCTTCGAACAGCTCGAACAGCAGAGAACCAAAATTCGTGTTGATGGAAACGACAGCATTCTCTGCGAAGACTAAGACGATCTCGTCTCCATCGCGAATGACGTAGTTGTCGAATGATGTCGACGCCTGGCCGTTCACGAACATTTGAACAGTGTTGCGGCCAGATGCAACGTTGCTTAGAAGTTGAGTGGCACTGAACTGAGCATTTGAATTGTTGCCCGCGGCGCCACCTTCGTTTCGCCATGTCGAAAAGAAGTCGCCTAAGGTGACTTCGCCAATCGCTTCGCTCGCGATCGGTTCGACACGAATTTGCCCAGCACCTGTGGTGTGAACCTTGGAGAGCTTTTGCCCAGAGGATGTGAGCCCTATATTTGCTGGCACGACAACTTCTTCGCCATCGACGAAGATCTTAATCGTTGCAGAAGCCGTTTCGTCACGTTCTGCTTCGGCGTCAATAGCCCATGCTTCTCGCCCTCCACCTTGATTGGTCGAAGACGCAGAGAACAACAAGATGTTGTCGAGAGCCCCAAGTTCCTCGGGGAACGAACTTCCTGGACCAGACGTTATATCGCCAGCGAGGAAAGTCCCTCCCGCCGTTCCGTCACTTTCAAAGATTTCGTTGCCAGAGTCTGAAGTGTCGGCCGCAAAGAATATCCGCGAATCGACAATCGTCATGAATTCAGGGTACGATCCGTCGTCACCAATTTCGAGATCGCGAACCAGCGACGTGCCGCCTGGAGTGCCGTCGCTTCTCCACAATTCGGAACCGTGAATCCCGTCGTCAGCATTGAAATACAGAATATTATTCAGCTCCACGAAGTCGGTTCCGATGACCCCGTTGTCAGCTCCAGGACCGATATTGCTGACCTGAAGCGTTCCGTTCGAAGTTCCGTCTGATGTCCAGAGCTCGCGGCCATCGTCATCTATGCCCGCAAAAAACAGAATGCCATCGACTTCGATAAGCCTGTCGAACTCGCTGCCATCGAATCCGCCATCGGTTCCAGGTAATATGTCCCGAACAAGCGACGTACCCGCTTCGGTTCCGTCGGAAATCCAGAGCTCACGCCCATGTTCCTCTGTCTCAGCTGTGAACATGAGTTGCCCGTCAACCAACGTAAGGCTATTTGGATTTGACGAAGCCGGCATCGTGCCGTACTGATAGTCGTAGTAGTAATAGGGTTCTTCGCCGGTCTTGATGTCCTTGACCATGACCGTGCCCGCCGCAGTACCGTTGGACTGCCACAGTTCTCGGCCGTTCACACCGTCGTCGGCGGCAAAGAAAATCATTCCGCCGGTGCCAACGATTTCGGTGGGAGATGAAGAGTGAGGAACAGTGTAGTAGTCCGTATCAGCTCCTTCGGCGATGTCTTTAACCAACACGGTTCCGTTCGACGTGCCATCACTCGCCCACAGTTCTCGTCCGTTGTCTTTGTCGCTTGCCGCGAAATAGAGCCGGCCATTTGAACTGACGATATCGATCGGATTCGAACTGTACGGTCCGTCGCCGTAATATGCCTGATAGCCGGTGCCAGGAAAAATATCGTGGACGAGCGTCGTCCCGGCCGCCGTTCCATCTGACTTCCAAAGTTCGTTACCGGTCTCGCCATCATCGGCGGCGAAATACAGCATGCCGTTGTGTTCAACGAGTCCAGTTGGATCAGATGATCCCAATCCTGGATTGATGTCCAGAACAAGCGTCGTTCCGCCAACGGTTCCGTCTGTCTTCCAAAGCTCGCGACCATTTACGCCATCATTCCCGACAAAAAACGCGACGTTGCCGACTTGCACGAAGTCACGCGGAAACGAACTTCCGCTGTCATTAATCGGAAGTTGAACTGGAACACCCGACAGAACGACTCGTGGTTCCAGCAGTTCGACTTTCCGATGCTTGTGGTATTTTCGACGATTCAGGTTCATGTAAGTCACCGTTGGTCAATCAATGAAATGTCTGTGTATTGTTGTGCTGGTGCGAAGTTGTTCTCTGTCGCAGAATTCAATCAGCTCCGTGGCTCTGGGACGACCCAAACAGGCCGCGAGCCATCGCGTTCGGCGTACGGGCCATGAATCGACACGATGCCCGGATTTGGAAGTAGGCTGACGTCGAAGATCTCGCTGACGCCTTCTTGGAATTCAAATTGCCCGAGCAGTTGTCTGCGATTGAGGTCAACAACGGCGACACCGCATTTCAATCGTTCGCGGTCTACAGCGATGGGGACCCCAACAAACGCTGACTTTTCGCGTATTCTGGACAGCCCAACGAACGCAATTTTGTTGTGAATGGCGAGGCCTCGAGTATAGCCAGGAAATCGAGCGATCGTTTCAGCTTGGCCATTGAGATCTATCTGGACCAATCCGCCTCGACCAGAATCGAGCAAGTAAATTCTCCCATCGTGCACTCGTGGAGAGTGCGGCATCGCAAATCCGGAAACAATCGCATCGCCCGAATCGACATCGATCAAGCAGCCGGTATTGACTTTGTCTTCTCTCCAGCCACCGGCAGTATCAGATTGCGCCATGGCGGTTACGTATTTTGGTCGGCCATCGACGCATGCAACGCCATTTAGGTGACACCGGTCTTCGGGAGCAAGCTGGCTGATAAACTTCGGTCGCCAAACTGGAACGAAACTATGTTTGTGATCCAACGTACACAGACACGAAAACAGAGTGTTGACCACCCACAGTCGATCACCGCAATAGGCCATTTCATGAGCTTGAATGTCACCGGTTACCGACGATGAACGAGCGAAATAACAGGAGTCGTATTTCTGTTTTGGCTCCAATTGATTCGCGATTGAATCGGCTCGTTGCATGTGCCAAATCATGTCTTCTGACGCGACAGAAAACGAGCTCTTGTCTGCAGACTGGGCAATGCCCATGGGCCGTTTGAAGTTGTGGAATGAAATGTCTAACTGATCATCCTTCGCACCGATGGAAACGAGTTTCCCCGCTTGGTACGTCGTGATCATCAAGGTCTGGCTAAGCGATTCGAGTAAGCCGGCAAAGTCTGTGGAGTGTTCAAAGGACACGGTGCGGTCTGCGCTGACGTGCGACTCGCTATCGTGTTCATTCATCAATTCAGCCTGACAGCTAACTACCATGGGTACCCTTCTTCGAGCACTATTATGATGTCTGCGAACGTCAAACACCGCAACAAAACGGAGCGTCGCCACAGCGATCTAGATTTCGCCGCCTGACTCAGGGCAAACAATGGACCAGATAGAAGCATGGTCACAGAATTGAATCGGTCGAAAACGAAACACGCAGGTAACGAACGATAAACTCGCTACAACGCGACGAAGACAACTGTTTGTCACTTGAATTGTCGCGGAGTTCTGCGTAGGAGCGCCCTTCGCGATGTGATTCTAGCAATGGTCGTTTTGTGCAATTCGTCATTCGCACGTCAATCCATGAATCACGGCCGTTGCAAAACGGAAACGTCGTGGGATTCCAGACCTCAACGCTCGCGTCGTCAATTTCTCTTTACCAACTTGCCGCAGAGACCGTTTTACCGGCGACTTGTTGCCAGCAATTCGCGCATTGGCGGACGCCATTTCTTGCCGCTGTGGGGACATTGATTTAGCATGAGAGATGACTTTGTGTTTACCGGTCCCATTTCTTTTGCGAGGGTCCGGGCAGGGGGAAAGCAACGCGGAAGTCAGAGTCGGCACAACCTAGAAACAGTCGAATTCACGAATTCATTTGAAGCAACGAGAGAAAAAATGCGACGAAAGCGATATCAATGGAAACTTGGCACCGAAAGGTTGGAAGACCGTCGCGTTTTGGCAACACTGGCTGGGCAAGTTTTTGAAGACCTGAACGGTGATGGAGACATCAACGCAGGGGAAGCGGGCCTTGCCGGCATCCATGTCTTTGATGACGCCAACGGAAACGGGATTCTTGACCGATTTGGGTCCTACGCGGAGCCAGACGATTTCGCCGATAACGAAGTCATTTCGATTGACGGAATGTCGTTTTCAGTAGCGGACGCAAATAACAATATCATCGAGAATCTTGATGTCTGGTCAAAAACCGATGCATTCGCGTCGTCAGGCGGAAAGGTGTTCGGGCATGGCCGCATAGGAGAAGGCGGTGTAATTGAAGACGATAATTCCTTTTTTCATCACCAGCGGCGCCTTCGAATTGACTTTACGAACGCAGTGTCATCTGTTTCGATTGACTTCGTCGGGTCCCGCCCTTTGGCTACAGAAACCGGCATGTTGGAAGCTTTTGACTCTGCAGGCGAGTCTCTAGGAACGTACATAACTAATGCGTTACTGGAAGGTACTAAGGAGACGATGACGATCGAGACTGACTCGCCAACAATAGCAACCGTAATCGCGCATACGAAGTTTCCTGAGGGCCAGCGTGGCCGGCTGGACAATCTTCGAGTTGACGACGCGGGATCTGAACTCTGGACAATCACTGGACCGGACGGGAGTTTTTCTTTCGATGATGTAGGCGCCGACAGGTACGATATCGACGTTGTGGTTCCCGACGGAATGGAAAAGACGCTACCAACGGGTGCGGCAAATCACACTGTTGGCCAAGACGACGTTGTGACAGGTATCCAGTTTGGCTTGCGAACGCCAGCAAGGACCTGGCAAAACCTGATCAATCCAATCGACATTGATGGAGATGGCAACGTCGTTCCTCGCGATGTCATCTTGGTTATCAACGAAATCAATCAGCCGGTCTACGCTGACGAAGTTACGGGGCTCTTGCCCACTCCACCCGATACGCTACCAGACGACGCTAACCGAGCATTCTTCTTTGACGTGAACGGCGACGGATTCATAACGGCTGGCGATGCGGTGCGAATCATTAACTTTATCAACAGCGCAGGCACCGCTGTTGCCGCTCAGCCAGCGGTGTCCGACCAAGTGGTTTCTAACCAAGGAGCCTCGGACCAGATTGGCGCCGCGATTGTTGATGAACTAGCCTCCGACGACGAGGAACTATTCGGGAAGCGGCCAGCCACCAATAACGACGCTACAATCGTGACTCCCGCAGTCGAGTCACGACGCGTGATGCTATAATGTTCATCGAACGACAAATCCACTTGTCGGCGTTGCTACTGCCAGCGACGCTGGCTTTCTAAAAATCGCGATATCACTCATGTCGAGCAGGCCACGTGACCGAAACTAGCCAATTCGACTTGACGATGTCACTCGATTCCTGATATTCACCAGCCGCTTAGAAATGCGAACATGCATTTCACGTTGCGCTGAAACCACGTGATGCGGATACGAGTCACATCCATGTTGAACGCACTTCAATTGGCCACACAACGACTGACGTCATGGGTCACGTTGGCGTGTGTCGTATTCTTTGGGAGCAGCACTCTCGCTCAGCAACAGCAGCTGATTAGTGACTACTTTGTTCGCCCAGTTCAGGGAGCAATCCCTGGCCCGTACGGTCCTGGCGTAGCACTTCAGGGAATACAACCTTTCGATCCGTACGCATCAGCACCGACTTTGCCTCCTCCGTTAACCGGTGGTTCATACGCTCCTGCCTATCCCGCGCCATCCCCTGACCTATCCGCGCCACCCATCGCTCCACCTTTGTCGTCGCCTGTTGTCCCGCCATCTGGATACGGATCGGGGCCGTATGGAAATGCCGCTGGAGGACCCTACGGCGGAGGCCAATCTGGCTCGCTATTTGGCGGGCCTTCTCCGTTTAACCTCAACGGCGGCGGGTTTTATGGTGGCTTTCAGGCACCTGTGCTGCAGCCGCGATATGGAGGCTATTCAATTGTATCGAACGAGTTCGGTGGTCAAACGACGACGGTGAAAGCGACGCCTAACCATAACTTGGCTTTTTCGATGCGATTCATTGCCGGATATGAAGGCCCCGGTGGGCTTGGCTTTCGAGCGAGATGGTGGCATTTCGATGACACGACCAACGGTGTCGGAACCGTGCGCTTTGGTGCGACTGAATTCGAATCGCAAATGTCTGCGCAACTAGAACTCGATGCAATCGACATGGAACTGACACAAGCCGGTCGATTTCACAATTGGGAGTTTCTCGTGTCAGGTGGTGTTCGGTATGGTGACGTCGGCAGCCGCATTCAATCGACGTTCGGGACGCCGGAACGTCTATTTCGAACAACGTCAGGATTCACTGGCGTCGGCCCCGTACTTGGAATAGGCACAGAACGCGCGTTGCGGCAGTGGGAAGGATTGGCGTTTGTTTTCAATTCTCGTTTTTCGTTCCTATTTGGCGACTACAACGTGAGAAACTCATCTGATCTTCCAAACGGAGTACTAATGCACGAAGACCTTGCAACAGTCCAAGACGTGATGCCGAACTGGGAACTGCAGATCGGGGCACATTGGACTCGCCGAATGAACTCAGGCGCAACGTTCTACTTAGGAGCGTTCTTCGAAGCGCAACTTTGGGACTGGATATCACCCGGACAAATCAATTCAGACCTGGGGTTTTGGGGTCCAACATTCGCAGTCGGTATAACGCAGTAGTTGCTCTACGAACTGGGCACCTGACCGCCTTGGGCAATCAGGTCGTTAATTAATCGAGTCACTCGACTGTTTTTGCGATAGCGACGAATTCCCGATTGAAGGACTTCATTGGAAAGTTGGTGATGGTTTTTCAGCTCCAACTTCTTGGCGACAGATTTGTACAGAAAAATTGCGTCCGAATCACTGTCGTAGCGGTCGCTATAGGCATCAAGTTTCTGAAAGAAGACGTCTCGATCGGGCGAGTCGTAATCCAGCAGCACCAGCAAGCGTAGTACTGTCGTCCTTGCCTCATCGATTTTTGCTGTACACGCCGTCAAAGCTTCATCGCTAACCTCGCGGAATATTTCCGTCGCCTCTGGATTCATTTCCGCTGCGTAGTAAGCAACCGAAAGAGCGCCCATGCGCGAGTTTCTTTTTGTATTGGCGTTGGCTTCTGGGTTAGACTGAATTAGTCGCATGATTTCAAGCGAGCGCGCCGCAAGCCCCGGCATGCTCCGCCGCAACTTTGGTGAAACGATGCCATATTTGTCCCACTCAGTGTGCGCGTCTTTCAACTGCTCCTCATAGCGAGCCAGTTCCGGCATAAGAATCCCGATCGGCGGCGTCCGTTGCTCCTCGAGATCACCAGATTGGGCGCCTATCGAGAGTCCATTGTCCGCTTCGGAACCGGACTGAAGCTCATCTGAGTCATCCTGTTGTCCCACAGCGTGACTGCCAGTGGCTCCATTTGCGCTCCGCGGATCACCAGCGGTTTCTGCGGCAGGTTCGGCGAGCGCGTAGAGCTTCGGGTCCAGCTTCATAAAGACGTTCGCGCCAAATCCCAGTCCGCACACGAGAACGCTGGAAATCAGAATTCCGACGTTAGATGGGCGCGGTAGAACCATTGCCGAGGCTGTGTGATGCAAAAAGGTTTCGTTTGAGCGGACATTCGCGTACGGAAGTGTAGCTCAAAACACGAGACGCTCGGCATTGTTTCGATTTCGCTACGGCAGCTTGGTCGGCGTGCGATCGCCTCGCTTGGTCCTTTTGGAGCACGCGAAAAACATCACCATCATTCCAAGCAGTGCAGGCGATTGAGCCGACGTTTCGGACACAGTGATTACGACGCTTCCCGAATTGAACTGATAGTCCGATGCGGGAACTGCCTGCCCGTTCAGAGTTACTTGTGCGAAGTCCCCTACGACGGTTCCGTTTGTAACGAATAGGGACACCGCGCTGACGCCGGTCCAGTTCGTCGCATCGATATTCAACGTCGCAGAATCGCGAAGCACAAAGTCGTCGGTGATATTGATCGTAGGAACAGCAGCGCCAACTAGTTGAATGTTGAACTCGACACTCGCTCCACTTTCCACGCGCAAGTCGTCGCCAATGTTGACGACGCTGTCTCCGGCAACGTTGAAAACCGCATTGCCGTTCAGGCGTAAGTCATCCGAGACATTCAAAACGCCGCCGGTCATGTTGTATGTGCCGTTTGAATCGATTATTAGATCAACGTTTGTTCCTGTGCCAGTAACCGAGCCACCCGATTGATTCACGGTTCCAGCCGTTTGCCAACCGACCCACATCCATCGATTATTCGAAAAGCCAAACGCTAGGCTGCCTCCTGTCACGTTTACGACTCCGAGGTCGCGAACATCGACGTATCTCGCTACAGCAGAAGCACTTGCAATTTCCGCAACCACAGTCGACCCTCTGATTTCTGCGAGATCAACGGTTGTCGGTAAAGACGGAGTCCAATTCGTTGGATCCAGCCAATCCTGACTGCTAGCGCCCGTGAACGAAACGGTCGCGGCAGAAATGGTTTTTGCAAGAAAAAATATTGCGATTATCGTTAATCGCATCAGAGTTTTTTTCATCTTTGGCGTTGCTTATTGCAGTTCTTCGTGGAATCACCAAAGCCTAGCTTGAAAAATAGGTAGAAACCGGTGTCAAGTAGCGGCAAACCGCTAATTTGAAAGTACTTCCTGAAGGAATATGTACAAATCCCCATGCGCTCTGAAGAAACCATATTCTTGTGTGAATGCGGCATTTGAGGAGAATTTAGTGATTACGCATCGGAACACCTGAGCACACAAGAAGCAGCATCGCCATGAATAGGGTTGTCAGGAAAAGTCATTTTGAGGGGCTAGAGTCACGTAGCCTGCTTACAACGAATCTCGGGAACATTCTGTTCCTTGGAGACTCGATCACTCACGGTGCCACGGACTTCGACAGCTATCGATTCGAGTTTTGGAAGAGCCTGATAGACCCAGCAGAGTCGGGCACAACCGAGTCGTTCGACTTTCAGTTCGTTGGAAGTCAAAACTCGTTTTTCGGATCGTCACGTACACTGAGTCACAACTCTCAGGATTTTCCAAACATTCACGAAGGCCACTTTGGCTGGAACTCCGAAAGCGTTCTCAGCGGAAATCCTCTCGAGCCAAGTGCACAAAAGCTGTCCGATTGGTTACAGACATACGACGTAGATTTGGCGTTCATTCACTTGGGTACAAATGATTTGAAGGCTCGCTTTGCGCACGGGACAAGCTTCGCATCCATCACTCGCGACCGGTTGGCATCGATCGTCGGACAGATTCAGGCAGACAGCCCAGACGCAACGATTCTAGTTGCCCAGATAATTCCGTACTACAAAGGCCCACCAAACTATATGTGGCCCCCAGGTTCCGATGGCACCGCAAACACGGAAGAGAAACTCGCGGCCTACAACGCGGACATTATTGAGCTGAACGGATTGATTGCGAGCGACGCCAGTTCGTGGTCAACGTCGACTTCACGCGTCTATACGGTCGACCACCACTTCGATCCAAACAACCCAAGTGAATGGCTGCCGATAGACCACTACGTGGACCAAGACTTTGTTCACCTGAACAACAACATCGGTTCTGACACGATGGCGAATCGTTGGTTTGCAGCGCAGCAGGCGATTCCACCGACAGTCACCGGAGTCCGCGTGACATCAAGCGACTGGACAGCAAGCTTCATTAACTCCGTTGATCCAGAACTTGGGCTCGGCTATCCGATTCCGAAAGGAGCAAACCAATCCGCACCGCTGCCTTGGGTTAATCTCACAGAAGTGTTAGTAACCTTCGACCAGCAAGTCAACATTTCTGAATCGGACGTCACGTTAACCGGAACTGAAGGCAAGACCTACACATTCCCTCCTGGAACCGTGAACTTTGATGCTGCCTCGAACACTGCGTCGATTCTCCTTCCCGCGAATCTGACGCACGACGCCCTGACGCTGACAATCGGAGACACCGTAACCGACCTAGGCGGAAACGCGCTGGATGGCGAGTGGACAGATGGCTCAACGTTGCCGCGATCGGGTAACGGTAGCGCCGGTGGTGATTTCATTTATTCCTTCAACGTGCTGCCAGGCGACACGAATCAGGACTTTTTCGTTAGTTCACCTGACTTGAGCAATGTGCGGTCACACCGGTTCACGGGAATCGGAGACGCCGGGTATTCGGTCTTGTTAGACGTCACCGGCGATGGGTTCATTGCCAGCGGAGACATCTCCGGCGTTCGGAGCCACCGTTTTTCCGGTCTCACACTTCCGGCTGCGGCGAAAGTTGATCAAGTGTTTGCAAACGATTCTGCTCACCTGATCTTTGATTTTGATCTGCTATTTGAGAAAAAACGAGCGGCTAAACGCAACCTCGTATTTGGCCTACAGCGAGACGACACCGTTTTCTTGGCGTAACGTCTATCGCGGTTTCTATCGATAGCGTTCTGCGAACGCTACACGTGTGAGAAAATCTCAACAAGGTGATCATCAGGATCGTAGACGTAAAGTTGCCGAGGACCATCTGGGCGAGTCTTTGGACCGACAGCGATTTCAATTCCATTGTCGCGCAGAATTTGGGCCGCCGCGTCGCAATCGTCGACTTCAAACGCAAAGTGAAAACCTCGCGAAGTACACGTTCCATCGCACTTAGGTAAACCCGCTCGGCCAGCTTCTTCGCCAGCCACATTCATGTGAATCTGCGTGTTCCCCGATTGAAACCATAATCCCGGGAATCCAAAGGCAGGCCTCTCGACTGGAGTCATCCCCAACACATCCCGGTAGAATTGCTGACTGCGTTCGAGGTCTGTGACTACTAACGTAACGTGGTCAATCACTTTTGCGGAAAGTAGCGGCAGGGTCGCGGGCATGAATCTGTGGCCTGATTCTTGAATTGAATGTTGTCAGTTGTAATGCTTCGCTGTGCGAAATCGAATCCGCAAAACCAGCGTCCGGGATTGTAGCAAACGATCGCGTGCGATGCTGGACACGAGATTGTTATTTCTCAACTCGCCACGCGGTCACTCCATCTGCCGATGAAACCACCAGCACCGCGTAGCCACCTGATGCATCTACAGTGCGATAGCCATTGAGTCCCGTTACGGAGACACCAGAATTGAACGCGTCGAAAAAAGTCCCGTCATCACTGACGATGTGGACCGAACCATCGGGCCCGGCCATCAGCCACTGCCACGTTCGATCTGAAAACATTTTCGCTGACAATGGTGAACGAATTTGAGATTGAAAAACGCCGTTGGGCAATCCGTAACTCCACTGTTCTTCAAGGCTGCGATTCAACCCAATCGCAATGAGACGTCCTTCCAATGTGTACGACATCGCCAGGATTTGCGTGGGCCGCTGCTGACCTGACGACCGAGTCAAACTGTGAATCGTTCGTCCCGCAACTGCGATCGGTTTTTGGGCCGCTCCATCACTTGGCAGTAGGGGGCTCACAGTCCCTGAATCGCCGCAGACAAGCAGCCTGCGAAGCCCGCCCGGGTCAACAATCGCGGAAACAAGTCCCGGTATTCGGCGGTTGCTCCAACGCCGTGAGCCATCTTCACCGACGCTGTGTAAACCGACCGGATCGCGAAACACGACGTACAGTTCCGCGCTGCCGTCGCCATCCGAATCGTCGAGCACGACATCAAGAATTCCCGCGTGGTCTTGCGGCTTTGCAGGATATGTAAGCGTCAACTTTAGATCCTGATCTAGCAAATAAACCCGTCGCCCCAAAATCGACCACGCCGCATATCGCACACTGCCATCTGGAAGTGCGAACCGCTGCAGCTGCGAAATCGCATCTCCAACCGCCAAGTCTGGCGACACGCGTTCAACTTCATTTCCCTTCGAGTCCAATCTGACGATGTCTTGCAGTCGATCAACGACAAGCAAGCTGGGACTGCTAGTTGCATTGCGTTTTTCGACAACGATGTTGCCCGGAGCCTCGAGCTTCGTCGTCCACAACTCAGACAGCTTCAAGTGTTTCGGAGTGGACTTCGCAGCAATCTGTGTCGCGCCGGCATCGATTCCATCAGGCGGTGCAATGCGCGCTTTTGCAAGTTGACGCTTGTATTCAAGCTGCTCATCCTTGAACTGTTCCAAGACTCCCGTACCTACGTCGTCGCCTTGCACCAAACTTTGTAGGACTGCGTTCACGTCATCAGCAATGTTAGGATTAACACCTTCGCTGAATAAATGCAGTTTCTGATCCGCGCCAAACACAACCACGGTTGGTGCCGCGGAGATTTGCAACTTGTCGCGCCCAACTGCAGCAGCATCACGCGCCGCCGGAAACGACACTTGCCAATCGTTTAATCTCGCGCGTACATCTCGACTGCTGGCCGTACGAGGATCGAGTACCGAAATCGCACGAAACACAACGCGGTCTCGATTACCCTTGGACTGGCGAAACAATTGCTCGACCGCTTGTAGTACTCGTCGTGATTCATTGTGCTCGTCGAACCAAACCAACACGGCATGTTTGCCTTTCCAGTGCGAACTTCGTTCGAGTTTGTCAGTCAGCGTTGAGAATTCAAGTTCTCCGATTTCCTTTCCAAATAAATCGCTTGGCAGGGGCAATGGAGGCACCACAAAATTGCGCACAAACGTCGGCGATTTAGAATTTGGTGCTGCAAATAGACTATCAGCAAGTTCGACGTCAAAAGCGGCTTCGTTCAAATCCAGCGTCAGACGGGGCGTCGTTGGACGTGACTCTTTCGGGACGCTGGCAAACAATCGACCTGTGGGAAGCTCGACGCGTTTGATCGCTGGCGACTGCGGCTCGATCCAGTACGTGTAATGCTCGCCTGCGTCGGCGGAGTTTTGTTTTGCCGGAACGATCACTTTCAAGCAGACACACAACTCACCACCGATTTTCTGATTTGCCAATCGCTGAATTAGTGCTTGTTCCGGAACCAGGTTCGAAGCAGGCACGTCGTGGAGAACCAACCCCAGCTGAGAGTGCTGCAAGTGCAGTGGCAGGCCGAGCAAAATGCTCGTCAGTTGATCGTAGCGAAGTGGATCGGCATACTCCGTCACCGAATAGATATCATCTAACGTAAGCGGTGCGGTCACGGGCCGACGACAAATCTGACCGTCAAAATCTTGCGTCGGTCCGTCTTCAATTGTCGCGAAAAGATCCGACCCATCTGAACGAACGACGATTCGATTGTCGCTACTGGTAACGTCCAGCAACAACTTTTTGTCACGCACGTAACGAACAGAAACTGACGTCTCGTTGACGACGCGTTTTCGATCCTGCTCAAAACTCAATCGAATCTGCGCGTTATCCGCATACGATTTGCAGTTGCGATAGCGTTGCAATACGAACAACAACACTTCACGCAATTCGTTCGGCGCCAGATCAGAATCAGCAATCCGTTCCAGCAACTTGGCAGGATCACGCTCTGTAGCAGTCCCTGAACTGCCCCGTAACATCGAACCGGTGTGAACGCCGGGAGCCCCATCCTGCGGTCCGCACCCCACTATCGACATTAGCATCGAGATAGTTGCGAGCAAGATCAGCAATCGTCGCGGTGCACGAGTTAACATTGCAAAACCGGAAAAACAACGATACCGTGGACTCATCTTGAAGCCTCCTTGCCGCCCATGCGTCGTTACGACCTGATTCTACAGCAACGTCCGGATTTCGGGTCCGGTCACAACTGCCGCAACCGCAGAAAAATCAGCGTTGGCAGGCCGCCCCCACGTAAGTTACCAAGATGCTGGATTCAGCGTAAAGCCGCTTATTGACCATGATTCCCTTGTCCTAGTACGCTGTCTTTCAGTAGTCGTTATTTTTGCGGATATTTTTTCTAGGTGACCTCGCATGACAGTGCTTCATTTTGGAGCCAACGCCGAAATAGCTATTCCGGACGAAACACTAATCGCCGGCTGTGGCGACGTTGTCGATGAGCCGATCGACGATATTCCAAACGCGATTCGGGACGCGCTACAGTCGCCCGATGGCTATCCGGATCTAAGAAGCATGACGATTCCGGAAGATAAAGTCGCCATTGCACTGGAGGATGGCCTGGTCCATAGTGCCGAAGCGGTCGCGGGAATCGTTAGTGAGTTGCTTTCGGCTAACGTGCAACCAGAACGAATTGTCATTCTTCGCAGCAAGCTCGATGCGCAACATTCGCAAGCGTCGCCGACGCGATTGTTGCCCGAGTCAGTCCGCAGTGTGATCGAATGCGTCGTTCACGACCCGACTGATCGCGAAATGGTCAGCTACTTGGGCGTCTCCGCGGACGACAGTCCCATTTACGTTAACCGTCAGCTCGCTGACGCAGACGTTGTCATTCCGGTTGGGATGATGAAACACAATGAATCTCTCGGCGACGTTGGGGTGCATGGAATCGTCGTGCCACACTTTTGCGATGAAGAAACGATCGCTAGGTTCCTCCAGCCGAAGTCCGCGAAATCAAAAAGAGAACGATTAAAACGCCGAGACGAAGCTCGAGAAATCGCGTGGATGCTGGGCACACGCTTGACAGTTCAATTCGTGCTTGGCAACGGAGAAGCGATTCAACACGTTCTCGCCGGCGACGCCGAACTGATCGAAAATCGCGGACAAGGACTGTGTGAAAAGCTCTGGCGAGTCTCCGTGCCTCAGCGAGCGAACTTAGTTGTTGCGTCGATCACAGGCGGCAAGCAGCAACAGTCGTGGGCGAATTTCGCCAGAACGCTGCGTAACGCAATGCAGGTCGTCGAACCGGACGGAACAATTGCACTATGCACAGAACTGAACGTTCGTCCAGGAGCAGCGTTACGAAAAGTCGTCGGCGCCACTTCGCTCGACTTGGCCGAACGGTCTGTAAAAAAAGATCGCTCGATCGACGCTTTGGCCGCTTTGGAATTGATTGCCTCGCTGCAAAACAACAAAGTCTACTTGCTCAGCAAAATGGATGAAGAGTTCGTAGAAGAGCTTGGACTCGGATTTATTGCTCATCCAGATGAAGTAACGCGTCTGGCCAACCGTCATGAGTCGTGCATCTTGATCGAGAACGCTCAACGAGTCGTCGCATCAGTATCCAATGAATCGCCGGCCAAATCCTATGACTGAACCACAGGGACAACGTAGTGCATTTGCAAACGGCTGCGGAATCACGCCCATTCGTCGCACTCGTATTGAAGTAAGTGGCAGCGACCGCGCATCGTTCCTCCACAACTTTTGCACGAATGACATCAAGAAACTAACACCTGGCGAAGGTTGCGAAGCGTTTTTCACGAACGTTCAGGGAAAGACGATTTGTCACGGTTTTTTGTTTGCACAAGATGATTCAATCGTGATCGATACCGTTGCAGATCAAGGCGAGTTTCTCGTCACGCACCTTGACCGCTACTTAATCACGGAAGACGTCAAGCTGGCCGACCGTTCGTCTGAATTTGCGACGTTGGCAGTTGGTGGCCCAACTCTGCCAGCGGTGCTTGAACGCCTCGGGTTATCGGTTCCTGAAAAGTATTGCCAACATCGCGCGGGAATCGTGGCGGATGCAACTGTGTCGATATTTCGAGTCAACGTCACGAGCGACATCTCGTGTTTTCTGACGCTCGCGGCGCAGCGCGTAGAAGCAGTCGTGAATGTGTTTCTGGAATTCGGTGCTGAACACTGCGACGAGACCGCATTCACGTTGGCTCGAGTGCGAAATGGGTTTCCGGAATTTGGGGCCGATGTCACAAACGCAAATCTTCCTCAGGAAGTCGATCGCGACACCTTGGCGATATCGTTCACGAAAGGCTGTTACCTAGGCCAAGAAACGGTGGCTCGCCTAGACGCGTTAGGGCACGTCAATCGAATCCTGCGGCGAGTTTCCATCGACTGCTCGTCCGGGCCTCCGCAACCACAGGACAAAATCCTCTTCGATGGCAAAGAGATTGGTTGGTTTGGAAGTGTTGTCTGCAGCGGCGAACACCATGAGGCTTTCGCCTACCTGCGCACCGAGCACGCTGCAGCAGGAACTGAATTCGAATCGGATGGCAACCGAATATTTGTCCAGTGATTTGACGATGGAGAAAGGCATTCTATGAAGGCGGTGCTGTTCAAAGAGTTTGGTGGCGAAATCGAATGCGTCAACATACCCGATCCCACGCTGCCGACCGGTGGAGTGATTCTTAAGGTTGAAGCGTCGGGACTCTGTCGCAGTGACTGGCATGGTTGGATGGGCCACGACAGCGACGTTCATCTTCCTCACGTTCCCGGACACGAACTCGCCGGAACGGTCGCCGACGTCGATTCAACAGTAACAAAATGGAAGCCGGGCGATCGCGTCACTGTACCATTTTCGATGGGCTGTGGAGTGTGCGACCTGTGCAATGTTGGCGACTTGCAAATTTGCGATGACTACTATCAGCCAGGCTTTACAGGATGGGGCTCGTTT
>JAGQPC010000016.1 GCA_020426925.1 Planctomycetales bacterium
CCGAAAGCGAAATGAAGGAAAAGAAAGCGCGAGTTGAAGACGCTCTCCATGCGACCCGAGCTGCCGTTGAGGAAGGAATTCTTCCAGGTGGTTGCGTCGCTATCCTGCGAGCATCGGCCGGCCTGAAACCGAGCGAAGAACTAACCGATGACGAATTGGTTGGATACAACATTGTTGTCCGTGCTTGCCGATCTCCGCTGACGATGATCGCTGAAAACGCTGGTCAGGATGGTGGAATCGTTTGCGAACGCGTTTTGAACGCAAAAGGCAACAGCGGCTACAACGCCCTGACTGACGAATACGAAGATCTTGTCAAGGCAGGCGTTATCGATCCAACGAAAGTAACGCGAACCGCACTTGCTAACGCGGCCAGTGTTGCCACTCTGTTGCTCACCAGCGACGCGTTGATCGCCGAAAAGCCAAAAGCTGACAACAAGAAAGGTGGTCACGGCGGCGACTACGACATGTACTAAACCGCTGTACACCGGTCTCTCAATCTACAAAACCTGGTCAAAGAGCTCGCTTCGGCGGGCTCTTTGGTTTTTGCGCTGATGCTGTTTAGCATTTTGTAGATCGACATCTCCTTCAATCAATGATTCCGGCAAAAAACATGAAGTCAGATACGGAACGTCTTGAGCACGAACATACGCCCGATGCGATCGCACAGCGTTTGAATTCGAACACGGAACATCAAGGCCTAGGTGATTTCGTCCTTGGCGCCGTCGATGGAACGGTCACCACATTTGCGATTGTCGCAGGATCGGCCGGTGCAGAACTGACTGCGGGAGTCGCGCTCGTGCTGGGGCTCGCCAACGTTTTGGCAGACGGCTTTAGCATGGCGGTAAGCAACTACCTTAAATCTCGATCGGACGCTCAATTGCTCGAGCGATACCGCCGCATTGAGGAAAAGCACATCGACAAAGCACCCGACGGCGAGCGTGAGGAAATTCGGCAGATTTTCGCCGCCAAGGGATTCGAAGGTTCAACATTAGAAGATGTGGTCAACGTGATCGTTTCTGACCGTCGGCGCTGGGTCGACACGATGCTCGCCGAAGAGTGGGGGCTTCCGACCGTCGCGAGTTCGCCGATTCGCGCCGCAGCGATCACGTTCTTGGCATTCCTGCTTGCGGGCATGGTGCCACTTGTGCCTTTGTTGATCGCGCCCCTGATTGGGAGTCAATCCACATTCTTGATCAGTTCGATTTGCACAGCGGTGACATTCATGGCAATCGGGGCCATCCGCGGCTGGATGGTGGATTCATCCATGTGGATCAGTGGCCTCACGACACTCGGCATGGGCGGCGCCGCCGCAGGCTTGGCCTTCAGCGTGGGTTTTCTTCTTCGCCAGTTGACGGGAGCGTAACGGCGGCAAACGCTACTGCAGCAACGTCGGTTTTCGCATGCAGCACTTCTTGTATTTCTTTCCGCTCCCGCACGGGCACAAGCTGTTTCTGGGGTGTTTTGTGTGCCCGGTGTCGATGCGGTGAGAGGTGCCAGTGAGCATCTGTGGATTGTTCCGAAAGGTTTTCTGCGACTGCACGGTTGCGGCTATCCGCCGATCTAGCTCTTTCCGTAGCCGCTCAAGCCCTTTCCGCGGCTGATTGATCTGTAGCTCCCATTTGTCTTGTTCAGGCAAATTGAGTTCGGCGAGGTACGAATGAGCAAGGAGTCGCTCAATGATGGCTTGATATCCAGGATTATCGGGATTTTCTAAGAAGACTGATCGAGCAATATCGATACCCGCTTCATCGAAGTGCGACGCAGCAGCCACACCTAGATCGCCTCGCAACTCACTGTCCTGCTCTTGCTCCAACAGCGATGATACACGGAATAGCCCAGATTCGGTGTAGAAGTCTTCAAATACTGAAAGACCAAATTTGCGGATATACCATGGTTCATCGGCATATCTTTCGGCCACGTAGTTTTGTACGTCCTCCGTTCCTATCTGAACGAGCGAGTGCGTAATTACTTCATTGTACCAATCCCAGTCTACCTCGTAGTGGCGGTACAACAGTGGAACGGTGTCTGCCAAACGCAGTCGCCCTGCGAGAATCACCATCAATCCGACGATCCATTCCGAAGCCTCATTTGGACGACTGGCCTGTGACAACATTTCGCGAATGTCGCCGTGACGTGAACAGGAGAACTCGTGATCTTCGACGATCCGGTCAATGAGGATTTTACATTTCGGGATATTTGCCTTTTGGAATGTATCCACAGACGCGATCGTCTCGCAGTGCTTCAATAATTCGTCCCAACAGGTTTCAGCAGATTGCTCATGAATTTCCAGTCGCCGCTCAATGGCATCGGCCATTGTCGGTGCGTTAGTCTGCCGTGATAGGTTTTGATGGAAAAGCTCTTCTGAGAGGATTTGATCCGATTGCGATCGCAACACTTCAACCGGAGAGCAACTTATCATGTGGGCCAAGTGAAAACGCAAGTCTTCATCAGGGGCACCGTCATCGGAACGCTGAATTTGTTCCAGTGCCCACGGCAGGAGTGCCTCATCAAGCGTGAATCTGCCGACCTGATACGACCAACGAAAGACATCTTGCCAACCGAATTTGTCAACTGCTTCAATGACCTTGCGAGTGATATCAGGTTGCAAGCGTCTTGTTCGTCGAAAATAGCGGACAACCTCATCGCGAACGATCAGCTTGTCGTGCATCAACCCATCGCTGATTTCAGATTCAGACAACCGCATAGGATCCTCCGTGATTTAGCTGAGAACGCCTGTCGCGTTCAGTTTTCGTACGTTACTCCGTGTCGCGGACGCTGAATTCTAATTTCCAGCGTTCGTCCGATTTGGTGCTGACGCACCATAGTTCGAATACGCCCAATTCGGTTACGCGAGATTCAAATCGTACGGGGACGTAACCTTGATCAACCGTCTGGCTTGCCGGCAACTCGGCTTCCATCGAATCGGTTTCGTGCAAGTCCTCCTCCGTCCAGCTATCGAGCGTATCGCCCGGCTGGTCTGCGTGTCGATTGGACGAACTGAAGAATCGAAAGTGAACGGGTTCGCCGAGGACGAGTCCGATCTCGGCGGATGGCACGTCGATCTCGGTTCCTTCTTCCATGCCGAACGGCACGACGCAAAGTGCTCGCAATGGTCGCGGAGCACCGGGAATCGCCAAACCGGCCGTCTCGATCCCGACGTAATAAGAACGCGCCGTTCCACCTCGAATTCGCACTCCACCGTTCCGTTTGGACCACGCGTAAAATGCGGCGCCACGAGCCACACTTTGATCAAGGCTTTGGTCATCAGCTGCGAGCTGTTCGATCGGATCAGAGAACCAACCGTCGAGCACGTTTACCATACGACCTCGCAATGTTGCTGACCGAAAAACTCCGCCATTGAACAGGACGTGAGTCGGCTGAGCCACATTTCCGTCGTCGTCCACGCAATGGTCAGAAAGGAAACTGGCAACGTGCTTGGTCACCGCCGTATCGGTTTCGTAAGGCAAGCCAATCTGCTGAAAGCCGCTCATCCGTTGCCGCTGAGGTTTGTCCGACAGATCGCACGGAGGAAAAAAACCATCGGCGAGTAACTTTCCGACCGCTTGCCGGTCGACCTCGATCGATTTCGTTCCTCCTATCAATTTCGAGCTTCGACCAAGAACAGATATCTTGTGTGACTTTGCACCGTCTCGGGCAAGCAGCACTTCTTTCGCTGCTCGGCAGGAATGCCAGAGCGAAACCGACTGCCATGGATCCAAATTGACCTTTTGAGACTTAAACTGTTCGGCCACGTGATGAGCCAACGCCAAGTCCATGTTGTCGCCACCGACAAGCAGATGATTTCCAACCGCGGCTCGCCGAAGTTCGAGGTTTCCGTCAACATCGCAAACCTTCACCAAAGTCAAATCGGTCGTCCCGCCGCCGACATCGCAAACCAGAAGTGAATCGCCAACAGAAAGATGTTTGCGCCATTCGTCTCCAACCGTTCCCAGCCACGCGTAAACGGCTGATTGGGGTTCTTCCAAAAACATGAAGTTCGTTGGCAAGCCTGCTGCAACGGCGGCTTCGCGAATGAGGTCTCGAGCACTCGCGTCAAACGATGCGGGCACGGTCACAACGACGTCCTGATTCGCAAGTCGATCTTCGGGGAACTCAGCATCCCAGGCATTTCTGATGTGCTGCAGATAACCTTGGCACGCAGAAACGGGAGACACTTTTTTGACGTCGTCGGGTGCGTTCCAGGGAAGAATGTTTTCGCGACGATCGACGCCGGTATGAGCAAGCCAGCTCTTGGCGGCTCCGATAGTTCGCTCAGGAGCTTCTGCCGATTGCGCACGCGCGAATTGTCCTACAACACAGTCGGCATCGGATTCCCACGGCAGCGCCGTCCGGCTTGCCTCTTCGTGGTCCCGAGGGATGTACGCAAAGGACGGCAACGAGTCCAGCTTTTCAACCATTCCTTCGGCAACAACCTGAGGGATGCGGAGGATTTGCATCTCGGGATCGCTGGCATCTGCTTCGACAAACGCGACGACGCTGTTGGTCGTACCCAGATCGATTCCCACGACGTACTTCGACGAACTCATGACTGCCTCATTGCGGATCGCGTTCCGTTTTGTTCTGTTCGCTTTAGCTGACTTCGATTTCGGCAGGCGCGATTACGTTTGCGGCCTGATCTGATCCGGTCCACAAAGGGATTTCGCATTTGGCAGCTTTCCAGCCGTGATGAGCGAGCGTTCCTTTAAATGGAGGATCGCCCGAAACGTTGCCGGACAATTTGAAGCAGCCTGCATCAAAGTCGGCTGGAGTTTCAACCGTGTCACCGTCTTCGGCGTCTATAACTGATTGCAGCTGGATCATTCGCGACAACGCTTCACGTGTATCTCGAAGCACATCTCTTGCCGCGGCACCAATCTGGTCGTCGGAGTAATCGGAAAGCGGCTCTTGAATCAGATCGATCAGCCGAGCTTCGCGCTGAAGCGCGGCAAGCAAAGTAATCGCTTCACTGCGAACTGGTTTGGGCTTCGCGGCTGGTTGAGGGAGTTCCTTCGTCTTGGGCTGCGGCGAATCTTGCGGAGCCTCGAGCAATCCGATGGCGCGGTCTTTGGGAACTGATCCAAACATCGTTCCGAAGAAGACGCGAAATGCCAAGAAAATCCTACCCATTGATGACTCCCAGTTCAGCTTGCTGATCGCAGATATTTGAATCGACATCCTACTCAAGATCGGGCTGGCATAAAGGGGCGGCACAGCAGTGCTATCAAGCCACTGCTGTCTGCATAAAACCGCAAGAAAGACGGTCCGGCCCAGCTGGGCGATCGATTGACCTTGTAATATCTACACGTTCTGACAAACTTCGCGACGCTGGCGAGACAAGGAGGTCTCGGTTGGCATGCTGGACACGACAAATTGTCGATGTCCGGCGACGCGATCGACAGCTCGATTTCAAATGAATGTTACTGTGAACCCGCTCGTCCGGCGAACCCGCAGCCAGGCGACACCGTAGTATTCAAAAGACGATGACCGATTCCATGGAGGGAAAGGGCCTATGTTTTCTCCGTACTTACTGTGCGCTTTGCTGGCAGCGACAAGCGATGTTGAGCTGCTTCATTTTTCTGCTCCTTGGTGTCACGCGTGCCAAGAAAGTGAACCCGCTGTTCGTCAGCTCGAACGCGACGGCTTCCCGGTCAGGCACTTTAACGTTGATGATCGCCCAGATTTGGCCCGGCGATTTCGAGTGCAAACAGTTCCAAGTTTCATTCTTGTTTCCAGCGGAAAGCCCATTGCGCGACTCGATCGAGGAGTAACATTCGAACAGCTTTCGGCCTTCGTCCAACAGAACGTGAAGACGACAAGTCGAACGTCGAGCCTTGCTTCGAGCCCTCGTCGTGACCGAGCGGCCGACCAGCCTGCTCAAGAATCTCTCGCGTCTACGCGTGAATCTGGTTCTGGTCATGTCGAGCCGACTCAACGTGCATTGCACGCTACTGTGCGGCTAAAGATCGAAGACCAGGACGGACACTCATACGGGACTGGAACAATTATCGATTCGCACGCCAGCGAAGCACTCGTCCTAACCTGCGGCCACATTTTTCGCGATTCTCAAGGAAAGGGGCGAATCACGGTCGACTTGTTCGCGCCGGGAAGTCAGAAAGCGGTTCCTGGTCGAGTGCTCCGATACGATCTCCAAAGCGATTTGGCGTTGGTCGCGATCTCGCCCGACGTTCCGGTCACGCCAGTCAAAGTTGCAGAAAGTGCTATTAAATCGATTCGTGGCGACAAAGTCTTCAGCGTCGGTTGCAATCACGGTCGTGAGCCGACGATTATGGAAGGACGAGTCAACGCAATCGACCGATACGTTGGTCCTCCAGCAAATATCGTCGTTTCCGGGCAGCCCGTCGACGGTCGAAGTGGTGGCGGGTTGTTTTCTGAGGACGGCCAACTCATTGGTGTGTGTCAAGCGGCTGATCCCGAATATAAAGAGGGAATCTATGGCCACGTTCCTGCAGTCCACGGATACTTAGACGCCGCAAACCTTAGCTACGTGTATCGCACGAATCCACAGCCGCTGGCGATCGCAGATCACCGGCAGGCTTCTCCACGTGTTGATCGAGCTCAACCGGCCCAAGCCACATTCGCGTCAAGCGATCGACTGGCCGAGCCATCCAGCTTCGACACGTCCGAAGGTGCCCGTGAATTGTCCGCAATGACTCAGCGCGACGCAGAAGTTCGGCCCGCGAATTCAGGCCGGCTGTCCCAGGACGACGGAACGGAAGTCGTGTGTATCGTCCGGTCAAAAACTTCTCCCAACAGCCCCAGTCGAGTTATTGTGCTCGATCGTCCTTCTCGAGATTTCTTGAATAAACTGCATGCCGAGCAATCTCAGAACAGTCAACGAGAATTGACAGAACACCGCGTTCACAACCGTCCAATCAGACGATAGCGATGGATTTCGAGAACCAGGTTTAACTGGCTGGGACATGCGGGTTTATGAGGTAACGCCGTACGACGGACTACTAGTCCGTCGCAGATTTGATTGAATGGGCGCGATTGAGTGACGAAAGTCGACGGATTGGAGGTCCGTCGTAACCGAACAGATCGATCCCCACGCAGTCCTCACCGCTCATCGGCCGCCCAGCTTTCGCGGCCAAGCATCGATTTTCCGGCAAATCGACCAAATCGCGGTGACGAAACGCCTATAATGCGGTAATAATTGCGAAGGGTAAGTGCGTGAGCGCTTTCTCGCGAGTTTCTTTTGAGCCACTTGCAATTCTCTGTCGCCAGGCCGTTGGCCGAATTGGAGAACACAAATGAACGATCTGAACAAGCAAGTTCACCAAGCTCGTCGTCGTTTGAACTTTCAGCGGTTTCTATCCGTCGTGTTTTGGTCACTCTCTGGTGCTTTGTTAGTTGCTGCTATTGGGCTGGCGATTCCCAAGATTTGGGCGTTGTCGATCGACCCACAAATTTGGCAAGGAGCCTGGTTGGGTGGCGCCCTTGTCGTCGGACTGGCAGTCGCGTTTGTATGGTCCTACTTACGACGCCAATCGGATCTAGACGCCGCAATTGAAATTGATCGCCGTTACGGTCTAAAAGAACGAGTGTCGAGTTGCCTGTCGCTCACCGAACAAGAATCGGAAACTCAGGCCGGCCAAGCGCTGATCAACGACGCGGCGCGACGGGTCGCCAATGTTGACGTCAAAGAGCGATTCCAAGTTGCGCCAAATCGCTGGGCCTTTTTGCCAGTTGTGCTGGCAGGAATCGTTTTCGCAATCACATTCATCGCAGATGCGGAACTGAACGAAAGCAAAGAAGCAAACGCTGCCACCGTTCAAAGCACAAAACGAGTCAAGAAATCGACGGCGGGCCTCAAAAAGAAACTCAATGACCAGCAGAAGAAGGCTCTTGAAAAACGACTCGATGAAGCCAAAGACATCTTCAAGAAAATCGAAGCTGGCGTCGACCGATTGCAAAGCCGCAACAAAATCGACAAGAAAGACGCTTTGGTAAAACTGAACGATTTTTCAGAAGAGTTGAAACAACGAGCAAAACAACTCGGAGATCCATCCAAGCTGAAGCAACAGCTCAGTCAGCTCCGCGATCTTAAAGAAGGACCAGCCGAAAAGATTGCTCGCTCGATGAAGAACGGCGATTTCAAGAACGCCATCGAAGCTGTTCGCGATCTGCAACAGCAATTGCAAAGCGGCAAACTGTCGGAAGAGCAGCAAAAGCAGCTGGCAGAACAGCTGCAACAAATGCAGCAAAAGCTCCAGCAAATGGCTGATGCTCAGGAAGCTTTGAAGCAAGACCTGCAAAAACAAATTGAACAGAAGCTGGCGTCTGGCGATCGCAAAGGCGCAGCCGATCTGCAAAAGAAACTCGACAACATGAATTCGCAGAATTCACAAATGAACAGCCTGCGACAGATGGCTCAAAAGATGGGGCAAATGCAAAAGTCTCTGCAAGAAGGCAACCCGCAGGACGCAGCAAATCAACTTTCGCAGCTCGCGGAAGACCTCGAAGGAATGCAGCAAGAACTTGACGAGCTGGAAATGCTAGAAGGAGCTCTCGATCAGATTGCTGACGCGAAGAATTCGATGAACTGTGAAGGCTGCAATGGAGAAGGGTGCAGCATGTGCCAAGGCAACATGCTTGGCGACGGTGGCTTGGGCGGCATGAGCGAGATGCCTGGAAACGGCATGGGCGAAGGTCAGGGACAAGGCGACCGCCCCGAATCGGAAACCAACACCGGCTTTTATGATTCACAAGTCGCCGCCAAGCCGGGTAAAGGAAAAGCTGTAATCATCGGCTCCGCTGGCGGCCCCAACAAGCCAGGCCAGGCATTCGAGGAAATCCGGCAGCAATTCGAGGCAGCCAAAACAGCGGACGATGACCCGTTAACTGGAAGCCGGCTGCCAAAAGCCCAGCGAGAATTAACGAAGCAGTACTTCAACCAGTTCCGCGAATAGAGCAAATCCCAGCAAATTCGGGCCGGTTTCGGCCGGCCTTTTTTCTTGCAGTAGCGAGGTCAATGGTTGTAATCCAGGCCTCAACCGGTTTCTTCGGCCTTAAGGCGGCCACAGGCTGCACTGCAAACGGACAGGCCAACCTGCGTCGGCTCAGGAATCACAGAATCTCGTGTATCATCGGCCCACAGTGGTTGCATGGGATATATAGGAAAAGTAGGATATTTCGATTGCATCGCCTAGTAACGCACGGTTTGCAAGGCGCTGCGTACCATGATCTGATGTTCTTTTCCTTCTCCGTCGCGTTTTGTAAGCAACAATTCCGAAACGGAGATTTTCAGGACACGTCAATTTTGAAGAGAAGGTCTTGAAGAGAGGATAATCTCGATGCGCCGGAAAAGTTTTAACCACATGATTCGACTTGCACTTGCAGTAACGATGATTGTCTTTTTAGTGTTCGACACGTCGATGGCCGGGTGCCTGAAGCGATACTGGCGACGGAGCTGTCAGCCCGTTTCTTGTTGCGTCGAAGTTTGCTGTCCTCAGCCAGTTGTCTGTTGTCCACCAGTCAATTGTTGCGTTTCGTCGCCTGTGATCGTTTCTGAAAGAATCATCTGCTGCGAACCTGCTCCACCGTCTTGCTGCGGAAGTGAAACAGTCATCAGTCACGATCCGGCCGAATCGAGTTCGGACGATCACGCTGCCGACGACGCAGACGCAACACCTACGATTGCTGACGATGGCGCAGCGGACGATGCGGATAGCTTGACAGGTGCAGGCGCGGGCGACGCTGGGGCGGATCATGGTGATCACAGTGCGACTGCAGACGTTGCACCACCAACAGACGATGATGACGCGGCGTTTGCGGAAGCGGATGACGATGCTTTCTCGACCGCAGACGACGACATGGAAGACGACGATTCTTTCCTAAGCGACGCGACTCCTGCAGACGCTGACGCCGCTGCGGATACGGATCTTGGCGATGCCGACGCGTTCGCGGAACCCGACGACACTGTCAGTGACACGACGCTAGGTGATGACGCTGCTGCCGATACTACTACTGCTGCTGACGACGATATTTTCGGCGCGACGGACGATGCAGCGACTGACTCGGCAACGGGTGACGAAGACCTCTTCGGACCGGCTGATGACGCTGGAATAGATGCTGGGGCTGATGATGCTGACGCTGGCTTCGAGCCTGCCGATGATGGCACAGCAGACGATCCAGGCGACGACATTTTCGGTCCGACTGAAGACGCCGGCGACGATCTCGATTCGATCTTCGAAGGCGTAAAAATTGAGCGTCGCGAAGGTTTCCGAGAAGTCCTTCCTGTGTCGACTCGCAAGAGCACGGATCTGCCTTACCGGCTGTGGACGGACAACACGGGCAATTATCAAACAGTCGGTCGACTGGTTCAGATCACACAAACTCACGTCCGACTGTTCAAAGACAACGGCAAGTATTCGACCGTTTCGAAAACGCGATTGAGCAAGGAAGACTTGGCCTACTCGAAGAAAATGGAAACTCGAATCGGCGTCGAAGTCGACTTCGAAGTTGTTGCACTTCGATAACGTTTTTTAACTGCCGTTAGACGAAAACAAACACAACGGACGACTTGGCCCAAGCCGAGTCGTCCGTTTTTTATGGCTGAGAGATCGTGAAGTTCGACTGATCATCCTGGCTCGACGGACAGGAACTTCCGTCGTACGTCCAAATGCAAACGAAACTCACATCCCGTCTTGTCGCCCAAATACTAAATGTCCTACGGGCGAAGTGGGTTTGACGATTTGCTTGGATTATCTGTAGCACGTCGTGGTGGAGCCGATCGCTCACGGTCGTACCGATAATCGTACTCTGATTCGTCGCGGCGACTTTCGAATCGAAAATCGTCCATGCGGTCGGGAACCGCTCGGTAATCGACTTGGCGACCGTCATACTGGCGGGCGTCATATCGCGGATCGTACTCGTATTCAAAATCATCGACGTAGCGATCGCGCGACGGCTCGAGATACTCTCGGCGCCGAGGCGGATACCTGCGGTCTCGATAGCGACGAGCCTCTGCCAATCGGCGACGGTATTCAGTTTCTTCGCGTGACATTTCTTGCTCTCCGTAGTGAACGGCGTGAGCCACCGACGCCGGTTGATCGTCCAATTCGCGGCGGCGAAGAGGATTGTCGCCGTCTACGTCCGCCACAACGCTCGCACCAGTCGGTTCGATTAGATCAGGGCCTCGCGATGTGCGTCGAGCTTCACGCTCCGGCCGTCGGTCAAACGAAGGTTCTGATTCTCGGCCGTTTCTGCGATTGAATCGACGAGGCTCGGAGTTTCCGAAATCCAACGAATCGTCGCCACCGAAAATGTCATCGAATCCGCCATCCGTTTCGCCGCCACTATCGGACGGAGTCCCCGTATCTGGACTGGTGCTTGGCCCGAACGCATCATCCATGTCAGAGCTGTCATCCGGAAGCGAAAGGTCTGATTCGCTTGGAGGAAACGCAGCGTCTAGATTCGTATCGGTTTCCGTATCTGGAATCTCTGGAACCAAATCGTCGGTTCCATCGAGTGAAGGCGAATCCGCAGGAGTTACATCCGGGGCCGCACTATCGGTCGCTGCTTCGCTGTCGGCAGAACCTGCATTTGCTTCGTCGCGAGCTCGGTTCTTGGGATTGATTGCAGTTTCGTCCAACACGTCTGGAACGTCGATCAGCGGAGCACCGCTTCGATCCGGAACTACAAAGGGAGTTAGCTGCGGATTCGTCGTATAGGCTCCAATCGGTTCAGGCCATCGCCGCCAGCTGACACTGTAGTGACCGTAAACCGCCGTTTTGTTGCGTCCGCCAATCATCGAGCACGAGCTGTTAGGCTCGATTGGCCCCTGCATGACGACGGTCTCGTGTTTGGCACGATTGAACAGAGCTGAAAACTGTGCAGACAGTTCGCTCGTCCCGCAGGCAATGGCCATTGCAGCGGCCGTGATGATTCTGAACTTTCGCATTTTCTTAGGACCAATGAGTGAGGGTTTTGTTCAGCCCGGCGATGCATCTTCACGCCGGGATTGTTGGTCCTAGCTTAGAACGAGAATCCTCGTGGGAACCGTTGCAAGAACTGTATGGTTTGTGAACCAAGCAAGGTGAAGCCCAGGGCTCGTTCAACTGGATTGATAACTTTGTTGACGATTGAACTGGCAGCCATGAAGCGATCTTCTGCGATGAAGACGCGGTCGCCAGGCAAGATCTGATAGTTTGTCGCAGTGGATGCTCCCATGGTGATACCCTGCCAATCGATCGGCAGAATCTGGTCACACCCCATGTCTTTGGGACCAGGACGTGCGATCCACATTCGAGTGCTTGACACTTGAGTTAGTCCGCCGACCTGTGCAATCGCGTCGAGAACCGTTTCGCTGCCAGTGACTGGAATCCGTACCAGGTTGTCGCCAAAGCCACCTCCCTGCGTGATGATGTAAAAGTAGTTACTGTTGTAAATCAGCACGTCGACGGAGACCTTCGGTTCGTCCATGTAGGTCGACATATGCTTTTCAATTGCGACACGAGCTTCGTCCGTTGTCATGCCGGCAACATAGACGGAACCGTAAATCCCTAAGCTCACATAGCCGTCGGGACCAATAATGTGTTCGCCGAATATCTGTTGCATTCCAGCAGGCTGCAACAGCGAAACAGCGACTTGCGGTTGATTAATGATTCTCGATAACGATTTCGCGATTTCAGCTTGCGCCTCGTCAAGCGTCTTACCAACGAGCTTCACCGGACCATAGGTTGCTCCGAGGTTTACCGTTCCGTCGGCACCAACTTGGTATGGTGCGAGCCCAATGGGCTCGGTTGGCAAAGCATTGGACACAGTGATTTGAAGCCAATCATTCGACTGCACAAAGTACGGCGACTTTGGAACCAGTCGAATCGCTTGAATCAGCAGTACGTCCGGTGGACCGATTCGATATCGAGGCAGACTTACTCTCGCCAGCTCCGACGGAGGTGTGGACGCAGGTGGAGTATGTTCTGGCAAGTAGCGACCATCCTCAGGTCCACCATGCGTGGGGTCTGGCGGATTCATCATCGGGTGAGTCGCAAGCTCGTGCGATTGTGACCGCAATCCTTGCGTGTCCATAATCGTGCAACCACTCGAAATCGCCAATGACATCAGTGCCAGCAACATATGCGTGCGAAATCGGAAAACTCGTCCGATGGTAGTTCCAGGTTGTGAGGAGGGGATTCCTGACATTTTTCGTACCTTTGGAATTCTGCAATTTCGGTAGACGGCGCAACGACCGCCCTAACCGCTACAACTGAAATAATCGACAAAGCTTGCCTCGATCTTTGCTCCAGTTCTAAGAAACTGGAGAATCAAGCTGGAGAGATCGGTTTTGTGGGTAAGTGCTGTCACCAAAGAGGCCTGATCCAACTGGCAAATTCGATCAGATTTAACTTAAACGTCGTAGTTTGACAGCTACGTTTGGTTAGCTACGATGTTGGATCTTTATTCGCTTGCAGCGCGAGCAATAATTGCACAATCGCCGTAGAATACGGTCGCCGAGAGGATTTGGCGGTATCAAAGCACGGAGGCGGCGCGGCAATTGCACTCAAGCAGATCTCAGCCCACGGTCGTGGGCAAAACTCCGTCTCTGAATCAGAACGCTATCACGAATCAAATCCTGGCGACAAATGAAGCGACTCAATATCAAACTGTTGGCAACACTCTTTGTACTGTTTGTGGGAGGCTCCATCGGCACGTTTCTCCTGCACGGATACCAGGTTAGAAAAACGGCATTCACTCGGCTGGAAAAAGCAGAAGCGGCCGAAAAAGACGGCGATATCGTCGAAGAGTACAAGCAGCTCGCACGCTATTTACAGCACGTACCAGAGGACACCGAACGATACAAACGCTATCTCGTCTGCTTCAAAGAAGCCATCTTCACTGGGCTGACTATTCCTGACAAGGGCGAAGTCAGCATGCTTCAACGTGGCTTAGAGAACTTGATTCGAAAACACCCCAACGATGTCGATTTGCGACGTGAGAGCGTCGAGTTTTGGTTAGCTGCGGGCCAATACTCTCAAGCGTTAGATCACCTAGAACACCTTTCCTCGATTGAGCACACCGAAGCCAATCCTTGGGGTGCGCTTCGTCCAGAAGATGTCCGTCGTTGGGCAGGAATTCTGTCGATGCAGGGAGACGACGCCAAAGGCCTGAAGACAATTGCCGATTCGCTCGCGTTTGATACCGAAACCGACACATTTGATGATTCGGTAGAAGCCTTCGGCAAGAACGATCTGGGATCCTATCAGTTGCTCGCCAGCTTCTACCGCAGGCAAATGACAGCTTCGGATTCGTTTGCAATTCCTACCGCCATCATGGAGAAGATGGTAGAGCGCAACAGCGACGACGTCCAAGCCTACATTTCGATTGCTCAGTATAAAAAGAGCATCGCCAAGGGAGCAGACTTCCAGCGAGCTGGAATTGAAGATATTGAAAAGGCGCTGAAGATTGACGCAAACAATGCAGATGTGATTGAAGCCGCCGCAGATCTCTATACGCAGGCGACCGAATATGAAAAGGCACGTCAGCTGCTCGCACGCGGACTTGAAACCTATCCGGATGACCGGCGCATGTACCGTGCGAACGCGAGACTCTATTTATCTAGCAGCAATTCTGATCCTCAAAACGCTATCGATGTTCTTGGAAAGGGTCTGGCTCGTCCGGAACTGAAACTGAACGACGAACTTCTCCACGACAGAGCTCTTGCCTATCTCGAGCTCGGAA
Source organism: Planctomycetales bacterium (assembly GCA_020426925.1). Lineage (GTDB taxonomy): Bacteria > Planctomycetota > Planctomycetia > Pirellulales > Pirellulaceae > JAGQPC01. Next base: position 14,701 of record JAGQPC010000016.1, read on the forward strand.
ACATCGCAAAGGCGAAGGAAGACTTTGCGGACATGGAGAAGAATCGCAAGCGAGTACAACCCCACGCGGTCGAAGTGTTGCGTGGCCGAATTCTGATGGCGGAACGAAACTACTCCGACGCCGTGAAAGTTCTGGAAAGAGTCCAGCCGATGATTGCGAATACTTCGTCGACTTACCGTCGCAGTATCGCTAGGTTGCTCGATGAAGCCTACGTGAACAACAACCAAGGCTACAAAGTCCAGAAAAACAGAGAGGACGCTGGCGCATCCACGAACGAACAACAAGCAAAGCTCGAACGTGCTCAAGAGCTTGTCAAACGAGGCGACTTCAACCAGGCTCTTTCGCTGTATCGTGAGCTAGGGCAGGAAGTCGAGCGATTTCGCGAGGGCGCTGAAGGACACGCTGCATTCGTTCGCGAAATTATGAAGGTCCACATTCAGCTCCAGCAAAGTCTTCCAGAAGACAAACGCGACTGGACGGTCGTGAACAATTGGGCTGCGAAATTTCTCCAAGCCGCGAATCTTGATCCTCAGGAACAGGTGATTTTTCAAGTGCAAGTGCTGTCGGAACAGGGCAAACGCCGCGAAGCCCGACGGGTGGCCGAAAACGCTCGCAACCAGGCTCCTAGAAACCCGAACTTCTGGATGCTGGAAGTTAGTCTGCTGAACGACAACGAACAGGCGTTGAACCTGCTGAACCGAATGGAGCAAACAATTGGCGACACCTCGTTTTGCCGCAGAGCAAAGGCAGAACGCATCGCTCAGATCAACGCTCCGGACGCAGTGCAAAAGCTGGAGGCACTCGTTGACAACACTGGCGAATTTCCCGCAGGGGAAACGCGAGACCTAAAAATGACGATTGCGAATCAGTTGGCAGGCATCAAAGCTTATGATTCTGCGTTTCGAATTTTTGATGAGTTGCTTGCCGAAGGCAACGTCCAGATCCCGCTCATAACCAACGTTTTCGACGTCGCCATTCAGGCAGGGAACGTTCAGAAGATGGACGCGATGCTCGATCGATTCGACAAGCTCGTTGGTCGCGAGTCAGCTGAATATTTGGTTCACAGCTCTCGAAAGACGATTTGGGAAATCACTAACGGCGCTGACGTTTCGGCAATCGATGAGATCCAGGCACGCTTGGCAACGGCCGAATCGCGAGAACCAAATTGGCATCTTGTTCACGCTGTTAAGGCGGACGCGTTGGTTCTGCAAAACAAAAAAACAGAAGCAATCGACAGCTTAAAACTTGCCTATGACCAGGACAGTCGCCCTACGTACGCCCAAAAGCTCTCTAAGTTAGCGCTCGATCTTGGACGTTTGGCCGAATCACGCGAATGGCTCAACAAGCTTCCAGAAGGAGCGAAATCAACAGCTGATATCCGCAATGACATTCTCATTCAGGCGAGAAACCCTGATCCAAACGAACGGCAGAATGCCCTACAGAGAGCTACCGAGGTCGTCGATTCCAGCACTACAAATCCCGACGAGCTCATATTCTTAGGCGAAGTTTTCGATGCGGTCGGCGATAAGAAGAATGCCATGACCGCGTTCAAACGAGCTGTCGATGCCGCCCCCAACAACCCATCGCCATGGCTGCGTTATGTAACTCATGCTCGACTGACCAGTGACTGGGCAGCCGGTGAGGAAGCGATCAAGAACATTCAGCTGACGAGCATGGACCCGGCTGCGATGGAACTGTTGTTGGGCCAGTGCAACACGCTCATGAACCACATGGACGCCGCTAAAGTGCACTACCGCAAAGCCAGCGAACTCGCACCTGACAATTCAATCGTCATGCGAAACATCGTTCAGCTGACGGCGCAGGACGGCGACACTCCGATGCGAGACGAATTCCTCGACAAGCTGCTCGCCCTGACGCCCAACACCAACGAGGACAAAAATAACATTCAATGGGCTCGTCAAGCAAAGGCCAAGTTGTTGGCAGCGTCCAAAACGTACCCAGAATTCCAAAAGGCCGTCGCGCTGATTGACCAGAACCGCAACTCATTTGGGAAGCTCAGCGAGGGAGACTTATTAGTCTGGCTACAACTCCATGCTGAAAGGCCCGAACCCGATTCACGCCGCAAAGCAACTGCAAAGCTTGACGAAATTAGACGAGAACGTTTGCTCAACCCGTTCGAGCGGTACATGCTCGCAACGATTCAAAAGGCCAATGGCGATTGGACCGAGGCCAAATCGACCATGCAAGCGTTGCTCGCTGATCAGCCTGACAACCCAACGGTTATTACTCCGCTCGTCGAATGGTTGATGGAACGCGGCGACAATTACTCGCTCACTGAAGCTGGCCAGCTGTTGAGTCGTCTTTCGGACAACAATCCGGATAAACTTCGATTAACCTGCATTGTGCTCGTCAAGCAGGGGCGTGCAAAAGACGCGTACGATCGCCTGATGACGCTGGTACCCAAGAACCTGCCGGAGGAACGGAGCAAGACGATCCGTGAGGTCGCTCGCATGTTCAGCGTGCTCGGCGAGTTCGAACCAAAGTTCTATGGAAATTCAGATCAGCTTTGGCAGCGGTACTTGAAGTTGCTAGATAAAGACCAGCAAGCAGCTGAATTCCCAATGTACGTGGCTTCGTTGATGAGCGTGCCCGATAGCGAAGAATCAAAAGGTGCAAACCTTAAGAAAGCATTTACGCGATGCAACGCGTTTGTGAAAAGTGACATCGGTAAACAAGAATGGTCGCGAGTGCTCACGTATATTTCGTTGGCCGTGGACGGAATTAGGACACACAAAGATTTTGCGGCTCCAGATTCGCCCTACTTCAAAGCAACTCAGAGCTGGATCGATGCCGTTCGAGCAGCGAACTTCAGCCCGGAAGACGTCCTGATTCAGCAGGCATTCTTGGCCGATTTGCAACAAGACCACGCGTCCGTTGAAAAGGCGTATCGAGAGTTTCTCCAATTGCCATCCGCCAACGCGTACAACAAGGGCGTTGTCCGCAATAATCTTGCCTACCATTTGGCAATCACAGGCAAAGGCAGCGAAGCACTCGAGGTCATCAGCGAAGCGATAAGCAGCCTGGGCGAACGCAACGACTTACGAGACACTCGCGCAATGGCATATATCGATTTGAAAGAGTACGACAAAGCCATCGCAGATCTAGACGCAATCGAGCGTGACGGAGAAGCGAGCCCATCAACATACTTCCATCGTGCGTTTGCCAAAATGAAAAACTCAGACCGAGACGGTGCGGCAGCCGACATGAATCGAGCTGTCGAGCTGGGACTCAAGAAGGAAGATCTTGGGCCGATCGAGGTCAAGCTGTACGACGAAGCAATCTCGTCACTTGACATTTCTGTCCCATCAGAAAACGCAATCAGCGCCGGCTAGTCTAGGTGGCGTTTATCTCACTCAGCGAACGACCGGCTAACAGTGCCGGTCTAGCTGCTACCTATTGTCGATGACCGAGCCAGACCATAGGCTCTTAGGGTCTTGAAGCAAGCTGGATGATCGCTGGTCCATTGGGCGAGAGGAAAGTCCGGGCTCCGAAGAACAGGGTGGTCGGTAACGCCGACCGGCCGCGAGGCTAGGGAAAGTGCAACAGAAAGCAAACCG
>JAGQPC010000293.1 GCA_020426925.1 Planctomycetales bacterium
TGAACTACGTTTTCGACGTCAGCCCTCTCCGCCGCTGCGCGGCGACTCTCCCAGTGGGAGAGTAAAGCAAAGCTAAGCTGCACAACCTCGTTGGACAGGGAAGCCCCACGGTTCCGATTGTGACGATTATTCGGCCTGTGACGCCCTGGCGAGAATCGGACAGTGACCGTTAAGGGGGCAAATGCGCGACAGGATATTCCATTGGCAAGAAACCGAAGAAACCTGGGAAAACAGGACGGTTTGTAGTTTCTCGCAACCTGCAGGGCCCCGAACAAAGATTGGTTTTGGCGCCGGCACGTTGCGCGAGCTCTAACAAATCTAAGGCCGGGCCTGCGCACCTTGCAGCAAGCCTGACGCAAATGCGCCGGCGAACAACGCAACTTGCGCAGCCTCAAACAAACTTTGCCGAGAACGTCTACAAGCTGTAGGAACACGCGCAAATATTCGCCACGACTAGCGCATCCTGTCGGAAGCCTTAGCAAACATCCGCAGGAGCTTGTACAGCTTGTAGGCATGCGATCAGGTTTCGTTTTTGTCGACCACAAGCTGCGAGAACTCTCGCAAATGCGGATTCCGACGAATACATGTTGCGCGAGCACTCGCAAACGTCAGCCGGCGTGCCGGCAACTTGAGTGCGAACGAGCAACAATTGGACGATCTCCTTACATCGCGTAGACGTCGCTCGCGCGTGTACGCCAGACGCTCCGCACGTCTCAAACGGCGAGGCAAATCCTCACTAGAGATTCCGCAAGATGTCAGCGCCACTGTGCGAGCCGAACAAGACACTACCACGTTCACATGATCGACACGTTCTTTTTGTCAGCGCAGAGGTGTTACCAGAATTTAGGAATCACGATTCGGAGAACCGTGTTACTCTGTGGTATGCGACTCGCCAGAAGGAACGGCGGCAAACTGTCTGCTCGGCTGTGCCGTTCACGGATGGAGACAAGAAAGCTGCTGAAGCATCACGATATGAAGAGAATAGCTTGGCCGTAGACGCCTATCCGGCCAACAGCATCGCCGTTCCAAGACCATGCATGTAGCTTTGGTTTCCCTTGGCCGCTTCGTTGGGAATGCTTTTCTTGTCACCAGCCGCTCGCTTGAACAGCTTGCCAAACTCCTGGACCTTAAATGCGATCGCCGTATAGGCTTCCCCAGTTACTATGCTGATTCCCTGTTGATAATTGCATCTTCGATCACGCACTGGCGTTGTCCACGAATCGAGCGTCGCGACTTGTTGCACGCTTGCCCCGGCAGCCCGCTGAGTCAGGTTCGCTTACGCTATGGACCATCAACCTCCTATTACTTCCTTCAGACCCGGCGGTTGGCCAGCGACGCCCTTGTGAATTGGGTTCTCTTCCCCGTCGACAGAGCGAGGGCGCAAACAACTAAGGACTGGAGTTGCCAGCTTTGCTGGGCAAACAAAAAAACACGCGCGAACAATGAGCTCGCGCGCGGTTACATGCATTTTCCAGTTAGCTGCCGCGTTTAGAACACGTCTAGGTTAAAATGGTGACCACGATGATATAGTCGTCCGGATGGGTAGTAGTTGTGCCACTGCTTGTTGTACACGGGCACTCTCATTTCTGACGGATACCGGTAGTACATGCTGTCGCTACTTCGGTAGTATTCTTTCGACCAGAAATTCTGTGGATAGTAAACGTAGGGATAGTGGTAAAAACGATCCCAATCACGGGCGCTGCTGGCCGTTCCCCACGATCGGCCAAAGGCTCGCTGAGCCTGCGCTTCGGTGGCGATCGAGCAGCAAAAGCCGAGCACGACAATCGCCAAAAAGCATTTCGATAGACGACGAATCATCTGGATTATCCCCCCAAGGCGTTTCCGGATCTTAAAGCGGTTTCGCTGGTGACCACCAACGCGGAAATTAATTCTGTTTGACTCGTTGCGGGCGAGCCACGTGATTCGAGTTCGAATGACTCGAAGTCAAACTCAATTTGGCCGAAGGGTAGCCGGGCCGCATCTCTCGCAGACAACCGCGTCATCCTTCACGACAGAACAAACGGCCAGCGATCGATACACGTGACAATCCGGTCTGCCAACATAACCATCGGCAGCGATGAAGTTTCCGTTACACAGATATTCAGCAGAATCAGCACTGCATGACTCAGCAGTCAGAAGGCGATCCGGTCGCGTAGACTTTGCGGCCGCAACCATGAATGCAGTGCTATCATGTAGTCCTGCGACTCCGGTCGCAGGACGGCAGGCGTCACTGTGGCTCAACTCCGTCCGCTAGTTCTTTTTCCCACTGGTCCATCAATGGCCAATCGATGGCGCAGGTGCCGAAATCGGCCATGTGAAGGTAGCCGTTTAGACGCTGGATCGTGGCATCCAACATTGCGTCGTCTTTGCGAAAGATCGGCCCGTGACTTGGTAGCAGCCATTCCACGTCGCTGTCACGAATCCGAGTCAGCGACTTGATGAAGTCATTAATATTGCTACCGTGGTGAGCATCGATGGCGCCGACGCAACCATCGCGATAAATATTGTCGCCGCTTAAAAGGAGGTTCCCCATGCGAAACGACAACTGGCTGTCGGTGTGGCCGGGCGTGTGCCAGACCTCGAGTTCCAGACTTCCGACTTTGATCGTGTCGCCTTCATTGATCAAGCGATCAGGTTTTACTGGCGGCATTTCCATCGAGATCCCCTGAGCCTCGATTTCCGCGAATGTCTTGAGCTTGTCGCCTTTTTCAAGCGATTCTGCAGCAATTGGGTGCGCGCAAACTTCTGTTTTTAGGAGTTGTTTCGCAGCGGAGAGTCCCTGAACGTGATCCGCGTCGGCGTGAGTTGCGATCAGGGTCTGGCATTTTGAAAGCGGGAAGTCTAACTGCCGCACAATTTCGATGATTTCTTCGACGGAATCTTCGTAGCCAATGTCGACCATCACCCAGTCCGCACCATCGAATACGATATAAACATTGCAGCCGATGATTTCACCAGCTTGATGGTTAATCTCGATGACGTTCGGGAATAGCAGTTTCCGCTCTAGCATTGATTTTGGCCCGAAGGCGAGCTGGAGTAATGTTCAAGTTGTCCGATACGAAGATTACTGCTGGATTCTAGGTGCGGTCGTCCGAATCATCAACCTCACGACTCGGCCAAGATCTCTGCAAGGCCTTCGCGATAGTTGGGGTATTGCAGCACAAAATCAAGCTCGCGCCGTAACTTGTCAGCGCAGATCCTCTTTCCACCGCTCTGTGCTCTGCGTCCGGAATCGTTGTCTTCCGCGTGACCGAAAGTTACTGAAGTTCCGATTAACTTCGCGGCGTGTTCATAGAATTCACGTCGACGGACGGGGACTCCGTCCGAAACGACGAACAAGTTTGGTGTTGTCGCTTGTTCGGCTGAGAGCACAATGCGACAGGCATCATCGACGTGAATGAGGTTAAGGTATGCGTCAGCATTCACGTTTAAAGTTTGGCCCGATTGCAGTTTGGTGAGCGACGGGATTCGCCCCAACCCATAGATTCCGGCGAGACGCAGAATGACGCTCTTTGACCCAAATGTGTGGTGCGCCAACGTTTGCTCTGCTTCCCAACACGCTCGGCCACCTTCACGCGTTGGCATGCACTCTGAAGTTTCGTCGACAGTTTCGTTGTCTGATTGCCCGTAGACTCCAGTCGAGCTGATGTAGATTAGTCGTTCGGTATTCGCAGGCAACGCCTCAAGCACGTTACGTAGTCCATTTACATAGACCTTACGAATCGAATTCCCAGATTCGCGGTCGTGTCCGACTGCGTACAGTGTCGTGGCGATTCCGGGCAAACGCGACAGTTCCGTAAGTGAATTTGGATCGGTCACGTCGCCGACGATTGCCTTAAAGCCTAACTGTCTGAGCGAATCTGCGCGTTCTGCACTTCGTGTTAAGACGTAAACACAATCCCCCTGAATTCTCCAAGCGGCCGCAACTCTCTGGCCCAAATAACCGCAACCAACGACAAGCTTCTTCATGTTGACGTTTTGCATCCTTTACGTCGACTCTTCCTGTTCGGCTTAACCCGAGTTTCTGGCAGGACGACCGCGAGAATTTGGCCTGCGAATTGCGAGATATTTCGCGACCGTTTGATTATGATTAAAGTCCGTGACAAGTCAGAGATTCTTTCGAACAGAGAAGGAAGTAAGGAAAAGGAACATGGTGACCGGACGTCCGTTGGATACACAACGCCGAACGCTTGTCCCTTTGCGATCATGGGACGGGTCGTCGCACCGGAGCTACGTAGCGTCGTGGCTACTTATCTTTGTTGTCACGTTGTCATTCGGCAACAGCACCGATGCCCAGGAAACGCAAACTCGTCCAGCAAATACGCAAAGCCGTGCATCGATCTTAAAAGGAAACGGCACGCCATCTAATCTGGCTGATCTCAAAACGCTGCAAGAACAAATCCAGAACATTTCTGCTGACCTCATTGCAAAGACGGTTGCAATTCAGGTTGGTCGCGCGAATGGCAGCGGCGTCATCGTTAGCGAAAACGGCTACGTGCTAACCGCAGCTCATGTTGCGGGAGAGCCGGATCGTGAGGCGATAGTCATTCTTGCGGACGGGGAACAAGTCCGCGGAGTCACGCTGGGACTCAACGAAGTGCTCGATGCGGGAATGATCAAACTCGTCGACTCGCGTACGTGGCCACACGCCGAATTGGGCGAATCCAGAGAAGTGCGCGCTGGCCAATGGTGCCTCGCTACGGGGCATCCTGGCGGTTACAAGGTGGATCGAGCTCCGGTACTGCGAATGGGGCGTGTCATCAAAGTTCGCGATTCGGCGGTCATCACCGACTGCACGTTGGAAGGCGGCGATTCAGGCGGACCTTTGTTTGACGTCAATGGCCGAGTGATTGCGGTCCATAGCCGAATCGGAAAGAACCTAGCGGTGAACGTCCACGTTCCAATCGAACGATATCGGAAGTCTTGGGATCGACTCGCCAAGGGCGAAGCATGGGATCGCTTGAATCCGCTAAACGAAGAGAGCTGGGTCGGCGTGTTTGAACATGCTGAATCACAAGGTTCGATCGGCGTGCTCGTCGGACGAGTCGTCGAGGAATCTCCCGCACAGCTTGCAGGCATTCAAGCTGGCGACGAGCTGGTCGAATTCGCCGGTATTCGCATCCGCAGTTTTGACACTTTGCGACAGCACGTGAAGCTCTATGAGCCAGGTGATTCGGTGAAAGTGCAAGTTTCTCGTGACGGCCAGCTACTGGAATTGGATTTAAAAATCGGCTCCCGGCAAGAACGTCAGATTCAACGGTAAGAAGGCGACGGAAAGTATGTCAACGGATCGAAAAACTTGGAAGCTCGTCGCGTTCGGTGCAACGCTGGTTATTCTGGCGGTCAACGTAGCGGCGTATTGGAATGCTCGGCAAGACACAGCCGATCCATCCGTTCGATTCGTCAAAGGACCACGGAGCTTACAAACTCGAAACGACGCTGACATCTTGAGTGGAATCGTTGATAGCGATGGCTGGAACGAAGGCAAGAACCACGTTCGCATAAAATCGGCTTTGTCGCCTGCCGTCAGCGACGCAAGCAAAGCGACCGTTCGTTTGCTACACCGTGGCGATTCGTTAGCAATGGGCACGATGATAACGGCCGATGGGTATTTGCTTACCAAAGCAAGCGAAGTTGAGGCACATCAAACGAAGCTCGTCTGCAGACTTTACGATGGTCAGCAGTATCGAGCTCGATTGGCTGGGATTCTCGATCGGCATGATTTGGCTTTACTGAAGATTGATGCTGCGAATGTAAGTCACGTCACGTTCGATCCCGACGTCCAACCAACGATCGGCTCGATCATCGCCACTCCCAGTCTAACATCGCGACCGGTTGCGATTGGCGTTGTCAGCAGCCAGCAGCAGCGAGTCGAAAGCGACGGTGTGCTCGGCGTTCGCATGATCCAAAAAAATGGCAAGACGATTGTCTCGGAAGTTCTTCCCGGCAGTTCTGCCGCTCGCGCCGGAATTCACGAAGGGGACATCGTCATCGGCGTCGACGGCCAACAGATTGGCTCGATGATGGCAGTCGTCAGAATGATCAGCACGCATCTTCCGGGTGATGAGATTTCATTTGAAGTGACGCGAGACGATGAGCCAATTACATTTAGCGCTGTGCTCGGAAGACGCGATGACTTGGACGTTGAAAATGGCGATTTTCAAAGCTATTTGGGCGGCGATCTAAGCAGCCGACGCTCTGGTTTTCCATCTGTCATCCAGCACGACACTTTTCTCTTGCCTGAGCACTGTGGCGGGCCGATCGTCGATTTGGAAGGACGAGTCGTTGGGCTGAACATTGCCCGAGCCGAGCGAATCGCCAGCTACGCTCTCCCCAACAATGTCGTCGCTGCATCCATCAAACGGATGCTGGACAGCGAAAACGAAACCGACATTGTCGCAAAGTAGTCCCGCGACTCCGCTCGCGGGCTCCAGCATTATTTCCAAGCTCGCCCATGCGTAACGCGTCAACTACGCTTTTCTTTCTCCGCGCACGATAGATTGTTTTGATCGCTCGCGACTGTGCGGTATCATGCGAACACCGTGAATCTGACGGTGTACTGTTCCGCAGACCTACGACATCAAATGCGCATGAACCGGCTTAACGAAAAACGATATTTTGCTCGTCGAAGAAACTCCCACAGAAATCAATTCGAACGTCTCGAATCACGCGAGCTACTCGCCGCTGACGTGATTATTTCTGAATTCATGGCCGTCAACGATGGAGTCGTCGAAGACGGAAACCGAGAGGCGTCCGATTGGATCGAGCTGCATAATCGCGGAGATCAAGCTATCGACTTGACCGGTTGGTATCTCACCGACGACTCGTTGAATCTAACGAAATACCAGATTCGCGATCGAGTCGTCCAGCCTGGCGAGCACTTCATCTTGTTTGCGTCGGCACCGTCGGACGGCGAGGGAGGAACCTTGGGCGACTTTGTCGATCGTCAAGGCAACCCTCACACCAACTTTGAACTGTCGAAAGACGGCGAGCTCTTAGCGTTGGTTGAGCCCGATGGGCAAACGATCAAGGACGCCTTTGCGCCGGAATATCCGAAACAGCTGAAGGGAGTCTCGTACGGGCGCGGCGCCGATTCAAACGATGTCGGTTATTTTCTCGCGCCAACACCTGGCGAGTCGAACTCGGATATTGCCACTGGCGTCGTCGCCGACACCAAATTCGATGTTGATCGAGGCTTCTACGATAACCCGTTCGACGTTCAGATCCGATCGGCAACACCCGGTGCAGCGATCATCTACACGACTGACGGTTCGAGCCCGATGCTCGGTCACGGTCGAATGGTTCGGGCCGCGGATGATGCGACAGCTCCTACGGCGACAGTTCACATCGACACAACGACCACCTTGCGGGCGATCGCAGTGAAAGCAGGGCACATTTCCAGCAACATCGATACGCACACTTACATTTTCCTGAATGACGTGATCAGGCAACCGGCGTCTCGCGACGATTTGCCATCGTCCTGGAACGGTCTCGCGCAAGCATCGATTCGAGCGGACTACGAAATGGATCCCGACATCGTTGACGATCCGGCTTACGCAGAAGATCTGTTGAAGGGATTGCGAGAGATCCCGACCATGTCGATCGTCCTCGATCCAGAAGACATGTTCGGCCAAGAAAAAGGCATCTACATAAACTCAGGTCAACGAGGCATCGAATGGGAACATCCGACCTCGGTTGAGATCATCGAACCGGACGGCACCAGTTTTCAAACAGATTCAGGAATTCGAATTCATGGCTACAGCTGGCGATTTCATGCGAATTCGCCCAAGCACAGTTTTCGATTGGAATTCCGAGATGAATATGGTCCCGCAAAGTTAGAGTATCCACTGTTTCCGGACGCTCCCGTTGACCGCTTCGACAGTATTGTGCTGCGTGCTCAAGGAGGTCGAGCTTGGGCCGGACTACAGAATCCACACGAAGCTCAGTATCAACGTGACACTTACGCACGGGATCTATCGCGTGAACTAGGTCGAGTCGATGGACATGCGACTCACGTTCATCTGTACATCAACGGACTCTATTGGGGGCTCTACAATCCAGTCGAACGCCCTGACGCCCAGATGGGCGCCGAGTACTTTGGAGGATCCGCCGACGATTACGATGCGCTCAATCGTCGTACCAGCACGGTCGAAGTGATCGATGGCGACATAGGCCGATATCGAGACATGCAGCGGATCGCCAGTCAAGCTCTGCGTGATGGATTCACGACCGATGAGCAATACGAAGAGCTAAAACGCTACATCGCCATCGACGAGTTCATCGACTTCATGATCGTCAATCAGTACGTCACCAACCGAGACGGAGTGACGGCGTTTGAAGGGAACAACCAGCGAGCAATCGGCAGCCGAGTCGGCGACGCACAATTCCGGTTCTTTGTCTGGGATATGGAATACAGTATGTGGAGTGCGACCGACAACAACAACGTCGATCAAAACCAACCGCCACTCGCTGGCTCAAACGACCCGAGTAACGGAGTCTGGTCACTTTACAAAGCATTGCGGCAACACCCCGAGTTTCGCGTTCGCTATGGCGATCGAGTACAACAACACTTCTTCCACGACGGGCCGCTGACTCCCGAAAACGCTGCCGCGACTTGGATGGAACGAGCGAACAATATCGAAAACGCCGTTGTTGCTGAGTCGGCGCGGTGGGGAGACGCCAAGCGTGCGCGGCCGTACACGCGCGACGTCGAATGGAAACGGGAGCAAACTCGCCTGTTGGAAGAATATTTTCCGCAGCGTTCAGATGTGCTAGTCGGACATTTGCAAGAAGCACAACTTTATCCGACCACACCGCCACCAACCTTCGCCGTTAACGGAGAAACGCAGTACGGTGGAAAAGTCGAAGTTGGTAACTCGATATCGTTAAACATCGGTGCGTTTTCGTCAGAGAAGTTAATCATCAAGAACGACGCAACCGTTTCGGCGCTCGTTCCGGAATCTGGTGATCTTGGCGACGATTGGATTCGACCCGATTTCGTGCAGGGCGCTGCAGGCGAAACTTGGACGACCGGAACAAACGGTGTCGGCTACGCGCGGTCAGGCACTCTGGTGTCAAAAGTCAAACTGGATACTCGGCCCGCATCGTTCCGCAACAACGCATCCGTCTATGTCCGAATTCCGTTTGACATCGCGGATCAAGCAGAGATTTCCGCGATGACTCAACTGAAGCTGCGGATGTTGGTAGACGACGGCTTTGTCGCCTATTTAAACGGAACGCAGATCGCGTCGCTGAATGCTCCTGAATCTCCTACGTGGAATTCGGAATCGACCGCGTCGAATCGACCTGATCTAGACGGAGCAATTGAATACGACATTCTCGATTTCGCCAATTTGCTGGTCGTGGGTGAGAATGTTCTCGCGATTCACGGGATGAACGACAGCCCAACCAGTCGAGATCTACTCGTCCACGCGACGCTAACCACAAACGCGACTGAACCCGACGAGATCTGGTTCACTACCGATGGCTCCGACCCGCGATTAGTTGGCGGCCAGCCCAACAGTCCGCAGAACGGAGGCACGGCACAACGTTATTCGGCAGAAATCGCGATCGATTCGACGACTCGAATTACGGCGAGAACGTTGACGCCTAACGGCGATTGGTCTGCTCTGACCGAGCCCCGATTCTTCGTGGACGCTCCGGTCCAGATTTCAGAAATCAATTACAACCCAGCGGCACCAACGGCTGAAGAACGCAACGCGATCGCTGACGTCAACAACGATGATTTTGAATTCATCGAGATCACGAATCCCAGCGACCAAACGATCAATCTGGTCGGCTTGTCGTTCACCGACGGAATCGAATTTACTTTTGGCGATTCTCGGTTGTCAGCAGGTGAACGTGCCGTCGTCGTCAAGAATCAGGCAGCATTTCGGTTGCGATATGGAACGGATGTCAGGATCTTGGGACAGTACTCCGGCAGCCTAAGTAACAGCGGCGAACGCTTGGTGTTGGCGGACCCAGACCAATCTGCGATCTCGCCAATTCAAATCGTCTTCGACGACAACTCACTTTGGCCCGCAGCGGCCGATGGCTACGGCTCGACACTTGAATGGATCGAGACGTTTTCCAGTGACAATCAGTTGGACAAACACTACGCGTGGAAAGCCAGCACGTTACGTAACGGAACACCAGGCGCAGCGAATTCACCGAAGTCGGCTATTGTCATCAGCGAAGTTCTCTCGAACGGAGGAACGAACGTCGCGGACGCTGTCGAGCTGCACAATGTTTCTAGTCGTCCTGTGGACGTTTCCGGCTGGTGGCTGAGCGATTCGGCGACCGATTTATTCAAATACAGAATTCCTGCTCAAACGACGATTCAACCGGGCGGCTTTTGGACCGCTGACGAATCAGGATTCAATCCGACGCCGAACAGCCCAGCCGATAATCACTTTGCCTTAAGTGGAACCAACGGAGATGACGTTTGGCTAGTCACGCGTGACGAAGATGGCCAGGTTTCGCAGTTCATCGATCACGTTTCATTCGGGCCGTCGCGCATCGGCGAATCGTTCATTCGTGTCGACAATTCCGAACGATTGTTCCCCGCGAGTTCACCGACGCTCGGAAGCGATAACTCTGGACCGCGAGTGCCCGGACTGCTTGTCAGTGAAATCTACTATGCTCCAGAATCGGATTCAGAACTACGTGATTTCGAATTCATCGAGCTACACAACACTGCCGATTCAGCAATCAGCCTTGCCGACGTTCGCGTCCGCGGTGGAGCAGACGCCGACTTCGACATCGGCGAGATCGCGGCGAATACAACTGCGATTCTCGTCGGGTTTGACTCAACGCAAGTTGCAAATGCAGATCGGCTCGCCGCCTTTATCGATCACTTTGGAGCCGGCAATGAAATTAACATCATCGGTCAGTTTACCGGCCGCCTGAGCAACGACTACGACCGCATCACTGTCGAGCGACGTCTAAATTCGAATGCGCCGTTCACAATCGAAGACGATGTCGTTTACGATTCCTACACGCCTTGGCCGACCGTCACCGAAACGCAGTCTCTGCAACGATCTGGCGTCGATCAATTTGGTCGATTGGCATCGAGTTGGACGGCAGGAAACGCGTCGCCTGGCACCGCGGACTTTAGCGAATTGCTGCTCGGCGACCTAACAGGTGATTCGATCGTGGACGCCGCTGACATCGATCGGTTGTGCCAGAATCTTCAGACCGGCGACGCCATGTTCGACTTGAACCGAGACGGACTTGTCTCGCTGGCCGACCACGATTTTCTTGTCACGCAGATCCTGGGAGCGACCTACGGCGACGCAAACTTGGACGGCATTTTCAACTCGACCGACTTCGTGCTTGTATTCCAACGAGGCGAATATGAAGACTCAACCGCGGGAAATTCTGGCTGGGCCGAAGGCGATTGGAATTGCGATGGCGATTTCACAACGTTCGATTTCGTCACAGCATTCCGCACCGGGAATTATGTCGCCGCCGCCCGGTCTCGTTTGTCAGATATCATTTTCGCCTTGGAAAGCACGACGTCTGGAGTGGCAAAGATCAAGAAAGATAGGTAACTGACCGATGGTGCGATGGGCTCGAAGTTAATCAAACAGACTTTCTTGCTTGACCGAAAACTTGGGTCGCTGGATGGCCCACCAACGATATTGTTTAGCAGGGGCTTTCTTTCCTCCGTCGTTGGCTGCAGCAGAAAACCATTGGTGTTTCTTGGGAATCTCCATCGAATAAATCTGTGATCGCTTACCACCGTCGATGATTTGAAACTCGAATCCAGCGCACGCCCAGGCGTTATCGTTTGGGCCTACCGAAAGCGCACAGCCCTGAACTTTCGAGGCGGGGCAATCGAGCTCAATCCGAAACGTGCTGGTATTCCCCGTAGTGAACCGAGTCCTCTTGGACGGCACCAGCTCGGCCGTTGCTGTTCCTACTCCTGATCCACGTTTCTTGTAGAGCAACGAAAAGTAGATCTTGTTTCCCGTTCCAGCGTTATTGAGGTGCGCTGTCTGTACGACAACATCGACTTCGACTGATTCAGCGGTCGATGAATTTACGCCAGCAAAGAACGCAGCAAACAAGGAAAACGTTGTAAGTTGTTTCGAGAACATGAGAGGCTCCGATCGATAGTTCGAGAGTTAGTGCTTACTTTAGAAAAAACGAGCGACCAGTCCCAAGACAACAAAGCCGACCACGCCAACCTCAGTTCCTATCCCAATGGCGAGAAACACGAATTCGATGATTTGGTTTGCCCACCCCATCGGGTCGCGGCGAGTTGTTTTTCCGACCTCGATAGGAAGGAATTCAGTCATATCGTCCTGTTGCAAGTCTTCATGATTCGCAAGGGCGAATTCGTCGTAGCCAGCGTCGGAAACAGGAATTTGTGGTTCCAGGTGAGCGTCAACAACACAGAAATTTTCGATCACACAAGACATTTCGCTTCTCCCACATTGTGCGTGTTCGCGGCAAACAGCTCGAATTGCTGCCGCGTTCTACCTACATAGCGAGAGCTGCGTTCAGCCGGCGCGCACAGAATTGGAAATAAATCGCGAGAAGCTTAAGACAGACGGCCCGTAAACGCGCGACATCGAGAGTCAGACACGGTGCCAGCCTGTCGAAATCCTGGAAACCGCGAAAGCTGACTCGTGTTGTTACCTGTTGGTTGTATCTGAATTCGGATCCGAAAGCAATTCTCGCATGCCACGAATCGCCTCCTGCTCGATCTGCTCTGCAGTCATGGGCGGAGCGAAGTTGGGCGTCTTTTTCATTCTGCGGATCAGCCGCAGTGCGCGAGCGTAGTCGTGACTCTTTAGTGCGGAATACGCCGACCAGTGACCGAAATCTTCGTCTGGATTCATATGAATTGCATGGGTAAACATTTCATTCGCCAGATCGAAATCGCCCGCACGAGCTGCGTAGAAACCAAGGATTTGAGGATAGAACAGGGTGGGCTTGATGTGCTCGCGAGTAACATGGTCTCGAAGTTGATGATACTCAGACTCTTCGTCGACTTTATCGACATGAAGGAAAGCAGCGCTAACGGAAACTTTCATCGCCAGATCACGTGCAGCCGGGACCAGGAATGGCAAATTCATTGCGTCCGCTGCTACCTCAGCGGCCTCCTCATGCCGTCCAGCCTTAAAGAGTTCGCCCGCGTACATCGTCATGATCGTTCCTTCGGGATGAGCTTTGGAGAGTTTCTCGAACGCTTTGATTCGACCACTCTGAGTAAACCAATTTGACTGGAGAGCTTCGATGAACATCTGCTTTTGACGCGATGGCATGCGAGCATTCAGTTCCGCGCTGACGGGAGAACGCTGCGTCATCATTGCTAACATGGGTGGCACGGAGGTTATGAGTGACCGAACGGAGGGTCCTAGCCCGACTTCTCCTTTAAAATTTACTCTCGCCGAAACTGCCGCAAGTACCCTGAATGCGGCGATAAGCCTTTTCATCTGATCTTGAGAAATCTGCTGCTCGTAACGCTCAATGCGATTTATCGCAGCTTCCAAGTTTCCATCGACGCAATCGACGAGTCCAATGTGAAACGCGTACTTCGGATCATCGGGGTAAGCCGCCATCATTTTGTGGCAGTGCAGGCGACATGCGTCTCGGTTCCCCGATAGAAAAAGTTCAATCGCAAGTCTTGCATTGGCGCGCTGATGATAGGGATCGTGCTCGATCGCTTCTTGCAGGAAAGTCACGGATTCCGCCGACGTTTTCGTCAGAAGCGCGTTCGCAAACGCAAGGTCGGCTGGCGACAGTTTCATCGAAACCGCCTGTTCCAACAACTCCTGGGCGGATTCTGTCCTGCCTTCTAATTCCTCGATTGTAGCCTTCCAGAGAACTGCTTCTCCTCGGAGATCCCCCAGGTCATTCTTCGCCAACAAGTCTTCGACAATTTCGTTTCGTTTCTTGTGGTCGCCAACGCCATCAAGGGCGGCAACTTTCATGAGAAGAAGCTTAGCTTCGTCGTCGTGACCAGACTTGAGAGCTTGGTCGACTGAGATCAGCATTTCGCGCCATCGCCCACGCTGTGAGGCCATTTCTGCTGAGGCAAAACTTCCTTCGGCCAACCGTTCTTCCGCAATCGCTCGCTGCTTGTCTGCGATGATTCGCTGTTCATCAGCGATCACACGTTGCTGATCAGCCTCTTTCTCACGCTCGATGGCAGTCTCCGCGTTTTTGGCTGCTTCTATCGACTTTCGTGAAATTTGGACGTAACTCACAGATAAAATAACTACAACTAGCGCCAGCAGCGCATAAACTCCAGCCAGCGCCGGCGACCTTCTGCACCAGCGATAGGCTCGTTCGATTGATGAGGGTGGTTTGATCGTTAACGGTTTTCCGTCCAGGTAATGCTGAAGTTCGGTCAAAAGATCGGCTGCGTTTTGGAATCGTTTTTCTGGCCGTTTTTCGAGGCACTTCAGGCAAATCGTCTCTAGATCTTTCGGAACGTGTTTGACGATTCGGCGAGGGCGCTCTGGTTCGTGGTCGACGTCGGAGATCAAGTTGATGACTTGTTTACCGTCGAAAGGCCGAACACCGGTCAGCATCTCGTACAGGACCGAACCGACCGAAAAAATATCGCTGCGAGCGTCCGCTTCGTTTCCGGATCCTCGTGCTTGCTCGGGAGACATGTACGCTGGCGTACCCATGACTTGCCCGTCAAGAGTGACAACGATGTCGCACTCGTCGCGTTTCGCCAGCCCGAAATCGACAATGCGAGGTTCGTCGCTGTCTGTGATCAAGATGTTTTGGGGCTTTAGGTCGCGGTGGACAACGCCAGCGTCATGAGCGATCCGCAATCCGCTGGCGACTTTGAAGATGAACTCTACGATCTCTCGATAGGTAAACGCCTTGCGTTCGAGTCGATGTTCTAGCGTATCCCCTTCGACAAACTCACTGGCGATGAAAAGGTGCTCACCATCGCGGCCGACCTCGTGAATTGCAACGACGTTTGGATGCCGGACCTGCGCTGCGGCTTTCCCTTCGGCAATGAATCGAGCCTGCTGCTCAACCGAAAGATTGCGACTTTTGGGGAACTTGACGGCAACTCGGCGTTCCAATGAATCGTCCCAGCACTTCCACACCTCGCCATAGCTGCCGCCACCGATTAGCTCCTCCAGCGTAAAATGCGAGATCTTCATTCCTGCAGATCGCTTGCTGGTTGACGAATCGATGAGCTGTATATCGGTCCCGCACGATTCACAGAGGATCTCATCGGTCGAAGCACCTTGCACGACAAATCGATTTAGGCAAAACGGGCAAACAATGCTCAACTCGCGTGATGTGTTGTCAGTACTGCTTCTTCGTTCGATCCCTGTTCGATCGAGAGTTTTCTGGATTTGCTGCACAATACTGACCATGCGGCTGAGCTCGTCGCGCAGTTCCGGCATTAATTCGATGTGTGATTCACAGATCTCATCGAGCGACGGTTTCAAACCACTGTTGAGGTCTCGTCGCGTCCGTTCGACTAACTCGTCAATTCGCTGCGATTTTGAAAGTTCATTACTCATTTATCTGAACTCCAGGCCTGTCAGTGCCACTTGCCGATTGTTGGTGGGGAAAACGTCCCCCATAATACCGAAATCGCTTGGGCAACGGCGCGCAAAAAAACACGTGTTATCAGTGAATACTCCTTTAGCACAACGACAATCAGTTTATGGACGAGGATCTTGATCAGCTGTTTGCAAGACTGGCCAAGGGAGATTCGACTGCCCTGGACGGCATCATCCACAATGTCCTGGAGCGACTTACGCCTTGGGTTGATCAACGCATGCCAAGCGGTGGACCGATGGACTACCAAGACATCGTTCAGAAGGTTTGCATGGAACTCGACCGGAATATCCGCCACGGTAAATTCGAGTACGACGGGCCGGGACGCTTTTGGACCTACGTTCGAACCATTGCCGATCACCGGATCAAGGATTATGTGAAAAGCCAAAAAGCCGCGAAGCACAACCCCGAACTTTTACAAGGGTTAGTCAAAGAGTTTGACGACAACACGGCCAGCCAGATTCTCGGCCGCAAAGAATTCGAAATCGTACTGCTCGAAGCAGTTGACAATCTCCCGGAACGGGAACGAGTCGCTTTGAAGCTCCACATCGAGGGCAGCAGCCGCAAAGACATCGCCGACGCCATGGACACAACCGAATCGGCAGTTCAGGGACTCTTGCAGCGTGCGCGAGCCAAAGTTCGGAAGCTTCTCGATGACCGATCACGGGGAGTCTAGGCCGTGCCTCGCGTGCGGACATGGAACAATTGGGGGATTTCTCCATTTGCGAGGTTGTAGCGCGCCATTGTGCCAGGCAGCACGCTTAGTGAAATGAGTACACCAATTGCAATGAGAAAAACCTGGATATAGAAGGACCGCGAATATGCTATTGACACCGTCATGCACAGAGAATCGCAATAGTCGCAGACGACTTATTGTCGAATCCCTGGAACAGCGGCAGCTCCTGACGACGTTCACCGTTGTTAATTCGAACGATTCTGGTGAAGGGAGTCTCAGGCAAGCTGTCATCGACGCGAACCAGCATCCAAATGACGATGAAATTGACCGGATCGATTTCGATCTCCCTGCCGATGACCTGACTATCAATGTCAGGCGCGGCCTGTCAATTACTGATGCTGTACACATCGACGGGACTTCCCAGCCCGGCTTTAATGGAACGCCAATTGTCGTACTTGATGGACAAAACCGATCGACCGGAAACAATGCTCTGACAATCGAGTCTGTTGCAGGGGGCAGCACGATTCGTGGTCTCGTTATCCATCAATTCTCTGGAAGCGGAATCCACATCGACGGATCCGACAACAATGTGATCGCTGGCAATTACATCGGTACCGACGCGACTGGCAGAACTGATCTTGGCAATTCGCAATTTGGCATCTTGATTGAAAGCGGCTCCGACAATCTGATCGGCGGTGTTATCGACGTTGATCGAAATATTGTATCTGGCAACGGGCAAGCGGGAATCTTCATTAGTTCACCTACCGCTCTGAGAAACGCCATTCGCGGGAACTACATTGGCGTATCATCAACTGGGCGGACGGCACTTGGGAATTCTGGCAACGGGATCAATGTCAATGGCGCACTGCAGACTCAAATCGGTGGTTCCGCTGATGGTGCAGGCAACGTGATTTCCGGGAACGGCAACCATGGCATCAGAATCGGTGACACTACAACGCAAGGCGCAATAGTCCAAGGCAACAGAATAGGTACGGATGTGACAGGACGGCTTGATTTGGGCAACTCTCGGACTGGTGTTTTGGTTGTTAACTCGGCAGCGAATCAAATCGGTGGTGAGAATGGAGGCGATGGTAATCAGATAGCTGGAAACGGCGAGGCAGGCGTCTATGTCGAAGGTAGAGGATCGCAGCAAACGAAGGTACAGGGGAACTCGATCGGATTGCATGAAGCTGGTCACAGAGCTTTGGCGAATGACGGGCATGGCGTGAGATTGATTAGCACACGCAACGTCTTGGTTGGAGGTGAAGGCCTCGCTGGGAACACAATCTCCGGCAACCGTCGTAACGGAATTCTTGTGGACGGAACGTCAACAAGAGACATCAATATCGTAGGGAACGTTATTGGCCTCGGCACTGCTGGCCGTACGGTGCCCAATGAAGAAAATGGTGTCTACTTCTTGGGCGTGCGTGATTCAGCTATCGGTGGAGCACGGGTTGGCGAAGGAAACACGATCTCTGGCAACCGACTGGATGGAATCCGCATTCAAGGTCCTGGTGAGAACGTCATTCAGGGTAACGTTGTTGGTCTGGACACGGAGGCGGACGTTGCATTTGGAAATGGACGCAACGGAGTCACGCTAATCGGAGCACGCGGTACGCGCATTGGCGGTGACTCGGTTGAATCCGGAAACACAATCAGCGGCAATACTGGGGATGGGATCTTCTTGGGGGCGATGATTTACGGCCCAATCTACACTTGGCCAGTTGAGCAGGGCGGAAACGGACATCACTACGTAACAATCCGACCATCTACGTGGCAGGAAGCCGAAAACCTTGCCAGACGCCACGGTGGGCATCTGGCGAGCATAACATCCGCCGGAGAGCAAGAGTTTGTTCGCGATCAGATTCTTTCTGGTGACAATTACACGCGCAGGTTTTGGATTGGTCTGACAGATCGTGATGAAGAAGGTGTGTGGCAATGGACTTCAGGTGAACCGTTTGAATACGCAAGTTGGCATCAGGGTGAACCGAATAACCTGCGAGACGAAGACTTCGTGCACATCAACTATTTCTCCGGCAATCCCCGCCTGGCAAACTGGAATGACACCGACTCGTATTCAGACTATGCAATCCTGGAGTTTCCTGCCGACGCAAAAGACTTCATCCCAGGAGCCAGAGACAACGCGGAAA
>JAGQPC010000294.1 GCA_020426925.1 Planctomycetales bacterium
CAGAATGGGAATACGCTTGCCGCGCGCGCGTTGCGGAAGTGTACGATTACTCATGTGGTGGTCGCACCTTCTTGGAATCCTACGCTGCGTTTAACGCACGTAATACAAGCAATGTCGGGCACAAAATGTGCAATTCCTGGGGTCTGTACGATATGCATGGCAATATTTTGGAATGGTGCCATGATTGGTACGGCAAGGATTATTCGGACGACGCTGTGAATCCTGTGGGCCCTTCAAAGGGTTGGCAAAAAGTGCACCGGGGTGGGAGCGCGGGCTTATCGGCGACGGACTGCCGATCGTCAGTTCGCGAGAAAAGTGGGACGAAGCACACGAATGGCGGGCTAGGCTTCCGCGTCGCCCTCGCTCTGTCAGACGAAAGTATGAACGGAATCTCAAGCACGGAATCGAGTGACGCTGAACGAACTACGCCTGCCGCTGAAGATGCTGAAGCGATGGCCGAGCGTTAGTGCTTGTCACACGCGTGTGACTGAAGTTCTTTTGACGTGATCGGCGAATCATTCGGTCGTGAAAATCAGACGTGACTCAAAGCCGACAGTTGTTGATGCTGGTTTCCAAAATCGCAACGGCGCCGATTTCTTCGAGTCGTTCCATGACGCCGATGACGTCTTTGCGACGGACCATCACACGGACCGCGCACCAGTCTTTGTCTTCCAGAGAATTCACCGTCGGTGAGCTAAAGCCGGGTGTGATCTCTTCGGCGGCAGCCAGCTTCGTGCGCAGGATGTTGTACTCCAGTAAGGAATACGCCCGAGCGATCGTGACGCCTTCCAATCGTCTGACGACTCGATCAGCGAGTGCAGCGTCAGCACACTTCCTTCCTTGGATTAGTACTGTTTCGTATTGTCCGATTTCCTCTAAAATCTCAAGGCGGTTCGCGGCGAGTGTACTTCCAGTTTCGACTAAGTCGACAATCGCGTCGGCCACACCTAGCGATATCATGCTCTCGACCGAGCCGGAAATTCGCACCAAGTGGACGTCAACATTTCGCGCGCTTAAAAAACTGTGAGTTACGTTCGGAAATGTTGAAGCGATGCGACAGTTTTGAAGGTCGTCGACGTTGCGAATGCGTCCGTTTTCCGGAACACAAAGAGCGAGCCGACACTTGCCCACGCCGAGAGCAAGACGTTGGTCAACTTCAACTCGGCTTTCACATACGAGATCGCTACCGGTGATCCCCATATCGATCGCGCCTTCTGCACAAAGGATCGGGATGTCGTCCGTTCGCAAAAACGTGACGTCGACCGGCACTTCTTTCACACGCGCAAACAAGCTTCGGTTCTGACGCCGAAAGCTTAAGCCGGCCTGTTTCAACAATTCGCCTGCGAGCTCACTAAGTCGCCCTTTGCTGGGAATTCCGATCCGTAGGTTTTGCATAGCGATGTTGTTCCAGTGAGAATCTTTTGATGACCAAGCGCGCGAATCACGCTTACTCATTTCCACGTGATTCTTTTTCGTCGATACCCGATATACCGAACCGACGCTTCAGTTCATCGGTGACGTCCGACAATTCTATGTCGCGATAACGGAGCATGACGAACAAATGGTAAATCAAATCGGCCGCTTCGTACGTAAGATGCTCGATGGCCTTCGAGTCCGTGCCCTCAGCAGCGGCTTCGACAACTTCCGCTGCCTCTTCAGTGATTTTGGCTCCGATTTTCGCGACGCCACCGTTAAACAAGCTGGTTGTATAAGATCGCTCAGGCGGATTGTCTCGGCGATCGGTGATTGTCTGCATCAATGCGTCCAGAACGGCGCCTGTTTGTGACATTTGTCTTTCGGCTCGCGGATGGGTGGCAGTCTGTTAACCAACTCAACGGATTACGGTTCAATTCGTGAACTTCGGCCGGTGCGTCATGTCCTCGTATCGAACGTAAACTGCTATCGTAGATTGCGATCTCAACACTGACAATTGCAGGACCAAAACGTAAACGCGTATGACAACGATCTTCGACGACTGCTGGTTTCTTTCAGGCCCAACGGCAAGCGGTAAAACAAGTATCGCCATGCGCCTAGCCGAGCGGATTAATGCAGAGATTATTTCGATGGATTCCATGGCGATCTATCGCGGCATGGACATCGGCACGGCAAAACCACCGGCCGAAATGCGGAATCGGATCCCACATCATTTGATCGACATTCTCGATCCGAACGAACTGTACAGCGTGTCGGACTATCTGGCGGATGCGGAACGCTGCGTTCGGGAAATCCGCGAGCGTGGCCGAGAGCCGCTGTTCGTCGGCGGCACTCCGCTGTATTTGAAAGCGATGTTACGCGGGATGTTTGAAGGTCCTCCCGCCGACGAGACTTTTCGCGAAGAGGTTGCGGCCGAGATTGATCGAGTTGGCATCGAAGCATTGCACGAACGGCTCGAATTAGTCGATCCTCTTTCAGCATCAAAAATCCACCCCAACGATGTCCGCCGTATCATCCGCGCGTTGGAAGTTTACCGAGCGACCGGCGAACCGATCAGTCATCAACAGATGCAATTCGACGAAGGTCGGCCGGCCGAGGAAGCCCGAGTTTTCGTCTTGAGCTGGCCGCGAGCAGATTTGCACGTGCGAATTAACAATCGCGTCGATCAAATGTTCGCAGACGGTTTTGTCGATGAGGTTCGGACTCTATTAGAAAAACACGCGACGCTGGGCAAGACAGCCCGCCAAGCCGTAGGCTACGCCGAAGTGGTGGCGCACATTCAAGACGGAGTCGACTATGACGAAACCGTCCAACGCACGAAGACGCGAACTCGGCAATTTGCAAAACGGCAAGACACTTGGTTCCGCAGCTTGTCGGAATGCCGGTTTATCGCTCGTAGCGACGGCGACACTGTGGAAGCGATCGCCGAGCAGATTCTGAAGCCGTAATCTCGGCTCAGTTCACGCACGTTCACGGCCGACGGCGAAACTGAAACGCCAACAGCACTCCAAAAGCGACTAATGGCAGCACATCCGGTTCTGGAACGACGGTCACGTCTGCTGTCCAAAGTGCCGGGTTGCCACGCATGCGATAGACAACGCTGAGCGTGTCACTCAACGCTTCGGCCGACATTCCGGCGGGAAGCATGGCGGAAATCAAATCGCCATCGCTCATAAGGAATGAAGCGTCAGATCGATACTCAATGAACGATTGCGCCATCATGTCGTCCGATAGCACAATGTCTGTTTCATCAGCCCACGGAGCACTTCCTAATTCAAAGGTAAACTCAGGTTCGGAATCTCCGTTTGCCAAAATGCGAAGGAAGAACCCATCTAGGTCGATACCCTCTGGTCCATCGACCATCAGATTACCGGTTTCGGCATCGTACATGACTGAGAACAGACTTTCTGAAAGCCCATCGACCGGCAAGCCGCTGGGAACCGAATCGGGTGTAAGCGCCGGCAACATGTCGACTGTTGGGCTCGTCAGCGAGAATAAAAACGCCATCAAGTCATTGATGTCTTGATCGGTAACTCCCATGTCGGTCGGGAGGCCTCCATCCAGCGTGGCCAACAACTGTTCGATATCTGACGCTTCCAGCCTTACGGTAGAACGCAGAACTTCCGCCAATTTGTCCACGTCGAAATTCTCGATGGCCGACTCAGGACTGAAAAAGTGTCGTACGGCTGACTCGAGTTCTGTATACGCTCCGTTGTGCATCCACGGTCCCGTAACGGCTGTGTTTCGCAACGGAGGCGTGCGAAATGTAAACTTGTCGTCTTCCGATTGCGTTACCAGCATACGCCCAACATCAAGGCCAGACTCGTCTTTACCTGGTCCTAACTGAGGAACACCAATGTTGTGATGTTCTTGATCCGTCATGATGTTGCCGGAATGACACGACGAACAATTTGCTCCGCCGTAAAAGAGGTGAGCACCTCGCTTGGCCGCGGGCGAGATCGCGGAATCATCTCCGGACAAGTATCGATCCCAACGGCTATCTGATGTCGTAAAGGATTCTGCTTCAAACGCAGCGATCGCGTTGGCCGCATGTTGGAAGCCAAGTTCCGCTTCTGGTGTCGACGGATAGGCGTCTTGGAACATTTGTTTGTATTGTGGAATCGCGAGTACGCGATTCATGAGTCCATCCCAAATCCCCGTCAAATTCGAATCATCCAGACTTGCCAGTTCGTTCGTGTTTCCAAAGGCGTCCGGCTGACCTGCGAAACCTCGCATTTCGGCGCGAGACGTCACCGGGAACATGGCTTGCGCAGCTAACGGACTTTCGAGTCCATCGGGAAGATCGGCACCAGCCGGTGTCTGCAAATGCCCATTCGTGTTCGCGACGCGACTATCCCAGAACATGGACGTCCAATCTGAATTTCCGCGATCAAAGATTTCGGGTGAGTTGCGCGGGATCGATTCGAGTCCGTCGCCAATCGTTCTGTCCGGTCCCAATCCTTCTCCGCCTGTCCCGGAGGGCAATGACCGTCCGTCACCTGACATCGTGGAGGGATGGTGACATGTCGCACAAGCTGTGTCACGATGCCCACTCAATTCTCGATCGAAGAAAAGCATTCGCCCCAGTTCGACTTTGTTGGGATCGTTTGCAGTAGCCGACGGCATCGTTGATATGCCAGCATTCTGCAGGAGCGTGCGGAGATCGTTGTCTAACTCGGCGCTCTTTGCGGACGCAGTCATGGCGAATAACATCAAAGCCAGTAGAAGATGACTTCGAACATTTGCTCGTATTGTTGTCGCGTTCATTAGCTTTTCCCTACTGCACCGGAACCTAAAGACGAGAATAGTAGACCTCTTTATCCTAAATGCGATTTGTAAAAACGCAATGAATCCGCGAGCGTCTTTCGCAGACAAATGCTTGGCGCTTTTTCCTTACAGTCCAGGCCGCCTGGTGGGAGCAGAAGCCATGATCGCGTCAAAGCGATGTCAACAGTGATACGAAACCTAAACGAGTTGGCGACTTTGGAGTCGGAATGCGGTTCGTTTGCCGGATGCGTTGCTACCCGAAAGGGCTGTCGCTGCTCGCAGAATACGTCCTGCGTGCCAAATCGCTCATCCGCCCAGACCAAGCGCATATGCTGTGGCGTGTGTTCGGCAGTGAGAAATCGATATCATCACTGTCGCGATGCCTTTCGATTCGGCAATGTCACGTGCACCACCTGAAAGCTTGATTGAAGGTTTGCCACTCACATCGTTATTGATTTCGATGTCGCGCCACTTGATGCTCGGACTCCATCCTGTGCCGAGTACTTTGAGGACTGCCTCCTTCGCGGCCCACCGACCGGCGAAGTGTTGCGTTGCTGCTTTTCGCGAGCTGCAATAACCGATCTCATGTGGAGTATAAACGCGGCAGATGAACTGCTCGCCGTGCCGTTCGATCATTTTGGCGATGCGAAGACAGTCGACGATATCGGTTCCGATGCCGATGACGTTCATATCGCAACCTCTTCGAATGTTACGCCTTCAGACCGCATGCACGCTGGGCACGCAATAGCACTTCGCCAGCTTTTTTTCGTGCACGCGACGCGCCGTCGTTCAAGACTTCGCGAACTCTTTCAGGCGAAGCGGCGAGTTCTGCGCGTCGCTCGCGTGCTTCGGCAAAGTAGGCTTCAGCCGCATCCGCCAGGGCCTTTTTGACTTCGCCGTAGCCGAATCCGCCTCTGCGATACATCGCAGCCATTTCTTCTCGTTTTTGATCATCGACGAAGAGCGAATAGAGCTGATACAAATGATCCGTGTCGGGATCTTTGGGGTCTTCCATCGCTCGCGAATCGGTGGGCATCCGCATGATCATTTTTCGTTGCGGCTTTAGTTCGCCAAAGATTTCAATGGTGTTGTTGTAGCTCTTCGACATTTTCTGCCCGTCGGTTCCGGCAACCTTCGCGGACGCTTCCAACACTTTTGGTTTCGGGAGGACGAATGTCTCGCCAAACGCATGATTAAAACTTCCTGCAAGATCGCGCGTGACTTCGATATGCTGGATTTGATCTTCACCGACGGGCACGACATCGGAATCGTATGCCAAGATATCGGCGGCCATCAAAACGGGATAAGTGAACAAGCCCGCGTCTGCTTTGAGTCCCTTTTCCTTTTTGTCTTTGTAGGCGTGACAACGTTCAAGAAGTCCCATGTTCGTTCCGGTCATCAGCAGCCAGCACAATTCGGACACTTCTGGAACATCCGATTGGATAAATAGAATTGCTCTCTCCGGATCAAGGCCCAAAGCCAACAGGTCGATCGCTGCGTCCATCGAATACTGCATGAGCAATTCTTTGTCGCGAACGGTTGTTAAAGCATGCAGGTTCGCGATGAAGTAATACGATTCATCTT
>JAGQPC010000295.1 GCA_020426925.1 Planctomycetales bacterium
TTTCTCCTGCCTGCCAGAATTCAATTCGATTCGGGACGACTCGATAACCTCCCCATAACTCCGGTAGCGGGACCTCGCGGTTTGCAAACTTGCGTTTGATTTCATCCAACTTTGACATCAACGCTTCTCGTGTTGAGATCGTTGTGCTTTGCGCGGAGCACCACGCACCCAGCTGGCTGCCGCGCGGACGGGTGGCAAAGTATTTCAGCGATTCGGCCATCGTTGTTTTCTCAGCCACGCCTTCGATGCGCACTTGCCGATGCATCGGTTCCCAATAAAACAGCAATGCCACGTGTGAGTTTGCACGGATTTGATTCGCTTTGCGACTTCCGTAGTTCGTGAAAAACACGAATCCTTTGGTGTCCCAATATTTCATCAGAACCATTCGCGATGATACTGACGATTCGGACGCGGTTGCCAAACACATAGCGTTCGGTTCTGGAATTCCCGCATCCGATGCCGCCGAGAACCACTCTTGGAAAACGAGAAACGGGTCCATTGATAGATCCGATTCCAGCAGCTGATCTTTCTGAGCCATGGGAAAACCTGTTCAGTCGATGCGAGCATCGATCTCGTGCATAGTGCGTCATTGACAGTGGCATGCTATGCATTAATATCTGGATGTCAAGGTCCGTAACTTGGGCTTAGCAGGCTGTCGCCAAGCATCAATTCTGCTAATACCTGCGACGGCTTTTTTGTGATTGAAGAAGGGAACGTTATGGCGAGATGGCCAAGGCATCTTTGGACCACCGTTTTCACGTACGGACTGATGTTCGTTCTGTTTCCGATACTTTGCTACCTGGCTTTTGTGTGGGTTCGCGGTGGGTTTTGACCGAAGAATTCACGCGGATAGGCATCCCTGGCTGAATCTTGTTGCAGGCTACGCTAAAATATCAGAGCTTTTTCGCTGATGCAGCAATCGTGCCGATGCGTCAATATTAAAGCGAAGCCACTGGCGTTCCTAGACGCTACCTTCCACAACACTTCCCACCCATGCGATTGGTCATCATGCGCAAACGATTACTCGACATCTCTCGTTTATTCCTGGTGTTCCCTCTGTTTCTACTCGTGGTCCACCGTGCCACTGCCGAACCTTTGGCACTGAATGAAGGTGATCACATCGCGATCATCGGCAATACGCTAGCGGACCGCATGCAGCATCATGGCTGGTTGGAGACCTACCTGGTCGCGACGCACCCGAATCACGACCTGACAATTCGCAACTTGGGTTTCTCTGGTGACGAAGTCAAGACTCGTCCGCGCTCGCAAGATTTTGGAAGCCCAGATCAATGGCTGACGAAAGTCGAAGCTGACGTCGTGTTATGCTTCTTCGGCTACAACGAAGCACTTCGCGGCGAAGCAGGCTTGGCTCAATTTCAAAAAGACCTCGGCGAGATGCTCGATGGAATGCTCGAGCAAAAATATAACGGCAAAACGGCGCCCAAGATCGTCGTCTTCTCGCCAATCGCTCACGAGAATCTGCGTAGCCCGATCTTGCCCGATGGTTCTGAAAACAACAAAAAGTTGGCTCTTTATTCCGCAGCGATGAAAACCGTTTGCGAATCAAAGAACGTCAAGTATGTCGACCTGTTCGAACCCACGAAGAACATGTACGTGGCATCGATCAAGCCGTTGACTCTGAACGGTATCCACATGCTCGATCACGGAAACCGGTTGCTGGCTCAGGAGATTCTGAAGACTGCATTTGGCAAGCAAGCGCCGAGCGATTCAAGTGTGGAGAAGCTACGTGAGGCCGTGTTGGAAAAGAACTATTACTGGTTCAGTCGATATCGCGTCGTTGATGGCTACAACGTTTACGGCGGCCGATCAACACTGAACTGGCATGGGCAGTCAAACCAGGACGTCATGCGGCGCGAGATGGAAATCTTTGACGTGATGACTGGCAACCGCGACAAACGAGTTTGGGCAGTCGCCAAAGGGAACACTGATTACCAGGTTGTCGACAACAATATTCCTGAACAGCTGGTCGTGAAAACGAACAAGGCGGGCGACAAAGAAGACGGTTCATTTTCGTATCTTGGTGGCGAAGAAGCGATTAGCAAAATGCAGCTCGCGCCTGGCATGAAGGCGAACCTGTTCGCTTCCGAAGAAATGTTCCCGGAAATCGTGAATCCAGTGCAGATGGCTGTTGATACTGACGGACGTTTGTTCGCCTCCGTTTGGCCTTCTTACCCTCACTGGAATCCGACTCAACCGCGAGAAGACCGCATCGTTTGCCTGCCTGATGATGATGGTGACGGAGTTGCTGACCGCTGCGTGACTTTTGCCGACGAACTGAACAGCGTCACCGGCTTCGAATTCTGGGGCGGTGGCATGCTTGTGTGCTCACCTCCAGAGATTTGGTTTCTCAAAGACACTGACGGCGACGATAAGGCGGACCTGAAAATCCGCATGCTGCAAGGCGTTTCGAGCGCCGACACTCACCACACGGCGAACGCGATGGTAATCGGCCCGGACGGTGGACTCTATTGGTCACGCGGCGTCTTTCATGTAACCAACATGGAAACGCCCACGAAAACCTTCCGATCGACCAGCTCCGGCGTCTATCGCTTTGATCCACGGACATTTGAAATCGGCTTTCACTTTCCGATCGGGCCGAATCCACACGGAGACTTTTTCGACCAGTGGGGCTACCAGTTTGTGAACGACGGAACGGGCGGCACCGGGTCGTACGTTAACATCGGCAAGGGCATTGGCAACAAGCAGTGGTTTAAAAAACGCGTTCGGCCGGTTGCTGCAACCGGCATGCTATCGAGCAGCCATTTCCCTGAAGAAAACCAGGGCAACTTTTTGATCTGTAACACGATCGGTTTTCTGGGCGTGCTGCAACACAAAGTGAAATACAACGGCGCGGACATTTACGCCGAAGAAATCGAGCCGATTGTGGTTTCTTCCGATCCTAACTTCCGGCCAACGGACATCGAGATCGCCGGTGATGGTGCGTTGTACGTTTCTGACTGGTCGAACGCGTTGATTGGTCACATGCAGCACAACATGCGAGATCCCAACCGCGACCACGCTCATGGTCGAATTTACCGAATTACGTACGAAGGTCGAGATCTGCTAAAGCCCGTTAAGCTGAAGGGCAAGCCAATCGCGACTGTGCTCAATGCGTTCTACGCGAAAGAAAACGGTGTTCGGTATCGAGCTCGTTTGGAGCTAAGCGGCCGTGAAACCAAAGACGTACTCGCCGAAGTTGCAAAATTTATTTCCGACCGGGACCCATCGAATCCTGCGGACGCCCAGGCACTACTTGAATGTCTTTGGGTGCATGAAGAACATCGCGTACCAAATCACGATCTTGTGAAATCGCTGATGAGAGGTGCGGCTGAGCCTCGCGTGCGCGCCGCAGCCATTCGAACACTGGGGCATTGGGGTACGAAAGTTGACAATTGGCAGCCGACCTTGCAAGCGGCCGCCCAGGACGAATCTGCGCTCGTTCGCGCAGAGGCAGTCAAAGCCGCGGTTTCATTCACCGGCCTAGAAGCCGCGGAAGTCATCTTCGAAGTGGCAAATCAGCCGACCGACCCTGAACTGGACGTCGTGATCAACTACGCGAGAGGACAGATAAACGTTGACGCCGTCGTGCAAGACGCCGTCAAAGCGGGAAAGAAAATTTCGGTTGCCGCTCAAAAGTACGTTTTGCGAAACGCTTCCGTGGAAGACTTGTTGAAGCTCGACCGCAGCGAAGCGGTCTACCACGCGATTCTTGAACGCCCAAACGCGACCGCAGGCAACATCAACGACGCAATCTCTGGATTGGCGAAAGCTGCAAAAAGTGAAACGTTCGATCTTCTGATTTCGACAATTAAGGATTTCGATCAAAACGAGCGCGAAGGCAACCTTGCCGCGATGGGCGAATTGCTGACCCAACAAGACAGCAGCAAACTGGCCAATGCCGTCAACACGCTCCGTGAGCTGGCGACATCGGCAACGTCGCCTGACATTCGGCAGGCTGGATACGCGGCCTGGATCAACGGGGCTAGGTCGAGCAAAGCTGCATTCAAAGCAGCGTCCAATAGCAAAGAATCTCTGCGAGACTTCTTGCTGGCGATTCCGCAGATTGGCTCTGAAGACGTTCGGTCTGGTTTGTTCGACGCGGTAAAATCTTTGGCCGTGAAGCTCCCTTCGAACTTGGAGTCGGAAAGTCAGTTGTCTGGTTTGAGCGAAACGGGAATCAAGGTTGACTACTTCGACAAAAACCCTGGAAACGTCGCCAGAGAAACTCTGGAAAAGATGACGCCCGCGGCCTCCGGTGTCGTACCCGAAATCACCATTGATGTTCCGCAACTTGGTAGCCGAGATGGATTTGCTCTTCGATTTTCCGGAACGATCCGGGTCGATCGCGCTGGACGA